>CAYXFI010000019.1:0-21474 GCA_964464205.1 uncultured Cytophagia bacterium | reverse complement strand
GGAGCGTTCTGCGCAACCACCAAGGCTCTGCGCAGGTCCTCAGCTCCGTTCGGATCGTGGCCCTTTCCGTAGGCGAGGTTCAGTGCCCTGGCCGCCACCTTTTCCACCCATCGGGGCGAGATCTGCCGGCGCCTCACCTGTTCCACGAAATGCTCGTAGAGAGCGGCGATTCTCTCTCGCTCCTGCGGATCGCGCACCGCTAGCATCGCTCTCTCGCCGACGCGCTCCAGGGTTTGCGCCAGTCCGCTGGCCTCCCGGCCCCGGTTCAGGCTCAGCAAGTAGAAGAAAGCCAGAGTCAGAACCGCGACCAGAAGAACCATGAAGACGGTACGGACGAAGTTCCAGAGCCAGCTCACCGATCGACATCCCACTGGTAGAGGCGGCCGCCATTGAAGTCCACCACGTCCGCCGCACCCGTTTCATTCGTCCAGAATCATGCTCAGCGCGATTCTTCCGCGTTCGAGGTCCACACGCAGGACCTTCACCTCCACCACATCTCCCACGCTCACCACGTCGTGCGGGTTCTTGACGTATTTCTTCGACATCTGGCTCAGGTGAACCAGGCCGTCCTGTTTCACGCCGATGTCCACAAAGGCTCCAAAGTCGACCACGTTCCGCACGGTACCCTTGAGGATCATTCCCGGCTTCAGGTCCTCCATCTTGAGGACGTCGGAGCGGAAGATCGGCTTCGGCATTTCGTCGCGGGGATCGCGGTTCGGTTTCTCCAGGCTGTCGATGATGTCCGCCAGAGTCTCGACGCCGCACCCGCAGATCCCGGCCAGCTCCTCCAGCGTCTCGCCCGAAGCCACGATCCTCTCCCGCACCAGCCGCCCGTTCTTTCGCACCTCGTCTACGCTCAGACCGAGGTGTTCCAACAACCTCTCGGCGGCCCCGTAGGACTCCGGGTGCACCGCGGTGGAATCGAAGAAATTCTCCGCGTCCGGGATGCGGAGGAAGCCGGCCGACTGGACGAAAGCATGCTCGCCCAGGCCCTTCACGCGTTTCAGCTCTTCGCGGGATCGAAACGGGCCGTTTTCCTCCCGGTACTTCACGATGTTCTCCGCCACACGCGAGTTGATCCCCGAAACGTACCGAAGCAGCGAAGCCGAGGCCGTGTTCAGATCGACACCGACCAGATTCACGGCGGACTCCACCACCCGGTCCAGCGCCTCGGCCAGGCGATTCTGATCCACGTCGTGCTGGTAGAGGCCCACGCCCAGATGCTTCGGTTCGATCTTCACGAGCTCAGAGAGGGGATCCAGCAGGCGGCGGGCAATGGAGATGTTGCCCCGCATTGAGGCTTCCAGATCGGGGAACTCCTTCTTCGCCACGGGGGAGGCCGAGTACACCGAAGCCCCCGCTTCGTTCACGATCGTGTACACGACGTTTTGTCTTTCGTCCAGTTCCTGGATGGTCTCGGCCACCAGCAGCTCCGTCTCCCGGCTCGCGGTGCCGTTGCCGACGGCCACGATGTCTACACCGTGCTTTTCGATCAGCTCCGTGAGGATGACCTTCGCTTCCTCCCACCGATGTTGCGGTTCATGCGGGTAGATCGTGGTCCCCTCCAGGTACTTGCCAGTGGGATCGATAACCGCCACCTTGCAGCCGGTGCGGTAGCCGGGGTCGATCCCCATGATCACTTTTCCCCGCACAGGCGGAGTGAGAAGAAGCGCACGGAGATTCCGGGCGAATACGCCGATCGCGTGCTCCTCCGCCTTGTCGGTGAGCTCAGATCGAATCTCTCGCTCGATGGCCGGGGCCACCAGCCGATTGTACGAATCCGCGATCGCCGCCAGCAGGTCCTCGGTGAAAACGCAGCGGGGATTCCGCAGGTACATCCGCTCGATCTCGGCCAGGATCTTGCGCTCGGGCGCTTCGATCCGCACGCGGAGGTAGCCTTCCCTTTCCCCACGATTGATCGCCAGAATACGGTGCGGGGGGATTCGGCGCACCGGCTCGGAAAACTCCGCGTACATCTCGTAGACGCCCAGGTCTGCCGGGTCCCGAGCCCCCGAACTCACCACCCCTTCCTTTCGGGTGATTTCCCGGACAATCTTGCGGACCTCCGCGTCGTCCGACACCGTCTCCGCCACGATGTCGCGTGCACCAGCGAGGGCCGCCTCCGCATCGGGAACGCCCTTTTCGGGGTCCATGAACGGAGCTGCCAGCTCCAGCGGATCTCCCTCCTCGATCTCCTGCGCCAGGATCATCTCGGCCAGCGGCTCCAACCCCCGCTCCCTGGCGATCGTCGCGCGCGTCCTGCGCTTGGGTCGGTACGGCAGGTACAGATCCTCCACTTCCTGCAGCTTGGTGGCGGCCCGAATCTTCTCCTCGAGCTCCGGGGTGAGTTTGCCCTGCTCCTCGATGCTGCGAAGGACTGTCTCCTTCCGCTCCTCGAGATTCCGCAAGTAGCGGATGCGGTCCCCAATCGCCCGGATCTTTTCCTCATCCAGGCTTCCGGTGAGCTCCTTTCGATAACGAGCGATGAAAGGAACCGTGTTGCCCTCGTCCAGAAGCCGGACGGTGTTCTTCACCTGAATCCAGCGGATGCCCAGCTCTTCTGCGATCAGGGTGTAGAAGTCTTCTTCCTGCAACCCTACCCTCCTCGGTCGAAATCGATCATCCCGGTGATGGCTGAGACGGGCTCCTCTAACTGACTAAATGTAGCGAACGTCCAAGTCACAAGCAACCTCGGGGAGAGTCCGCCGGGAACCCGGTTCCTCCGCACCCATTTGGCCGGTAGACAGCTGGCGGCGAAAAGCCCAGGGGGACGAGGCACAGAATTGTTGCGGAAACGACTTGACTTTTTGCGGCAGAAATTTACTTTGTTTGCCGAGCAACGAACGGCCGCCCATTGGTTGCGCGAAGCGAGGGGTGATGAGGGGGGCCGTGACTATCCGCTACAATTCCACACTTCCCGAAGTTCTCGCCGATGAATGCCCCGTGTACAACGCACCGCCGATTGCCGGAAGAGCCTTGTGGGTCCCCGTGTGGTTCGCAATGCCGCGAACGGACAAGCCGGTGACGTGACCGGATACGTGTGCGGAGGTTGTGCTCGTGGCGAGAGTCGGGCAGCCTGAGAAGGACGAACCGACCCGCGGGGGACGAGTTGACTCACCCAAGCAGCAGAAGGAGGGTCGAAATGTCGAGGAAATGGCTGGTCCTCGGAAGCGCTTTGGTTTTCCTAGCGTGTTTCGCAACCTCAGGAGCAGCCCAGAATGTGATCGATGATTTCGAGACAGATCTGGGCACGTGGAAGAGTCCCACGTACTCGGGCTCTACCACGGGCATCGACGCCTCATCCACATTGGAACTGAGCGCGGACTACGCTCACAGCGGTACCCAGAGCGCCCGGCTGATCTTGATTGACAGCGCGGCCGACTCGGGCGGCTGGTTTGTGCGGTTGTGGAACGGCTTGGTGAACGAGGTGGCTTACAACTCGCGGCTGGGCATCTGGGTCCGCGGCAACAACGACTCGATCCGCGTGCGCCTCGTCATCAAAGACACGGGCACGGGTGGAGACAACGGTTACGAGGCCGGTCCCTGGCACTGGATCACGCCGAGCCCGGACGACTGGCAGTTCATCCAGTTCGACCTGGCCCACGACGCACCGGAAGGCTGGATCAACGGGAACGGGCAAATCACATCCACCGACGTTGTCAAAATCGATGGCCTCCAGTTCCAGAGTGCTTCCGACGTCAGCGACACACTGTACCTGGACGACTTCACCGAATTCCCGTACGTACCTCCTGTGGCGACCGACAATTTTGAGGCGGATCTGGGCACGTGGAAAGATCCGAACTTCTCCGGGTCGACTGCAGGGATTCTGGCGGAGTCCTCGCTGGAGCTCTCCACGGAGTACGCGCACACCGGTTCCGGTAGCGCCAAGCTGGTGCTGGTCGACGACCCCGCCGACACGGGTGGCTGGTTCGTGCGCGAGTGGAACGGCCTGGTGAATGAGGTGCCCGCCAACTCGCGCGTGGCCTTCTGGGTCCGCGGTCACAACACGAAAGTGCGCGCCCGTATCGTCATCAAAGACACCGGCACAGGCGGAGACAACGGATACGAAGCTGGCCCCTGGCACGAAATCACCGCGAACCCAGACGACTGGCAGCTCGTGGACTTCGACCTGGTGAACGACGCGCCGGAAGGCTGGATCAACGGCAACGGCGAGATCAGCTCCACCGACGTGGTGAAGATCGACGGCATCCAGTTCCAGTGCCTCGCGGATACCAGCGACACGTTGTACATCGATGATTTCGGCTACTTCCCGGCGACCACCGTGGTGGCCAATCTGGTCATCAACGAGATCATGCGGAACCCCGAAGCGGTGGACGACACGTCCGGAGAGTGGTTCGAAATCTACAATCCGGAAATCTATCCGGCGAACCTGCAAGGGTGGACAGTAAAGGACCTGAGCGGCGAGTCCTTCAAGATCGCCGACGCGGTGATCGTCCCCGCGAAGGGCTACGCTGTGCTGGGCATCAACTCCGACAGCCTCACGAACGGCGGGGCACCGGTCGACTACGAGTACGCAGGCTTCACGCTCGACGACACATCGGACGCGATCCTGCTGCTCTCTCCGGACAGCACGTTGGTGGACAGCGTAGCGTGGGACGCCACCTAGCCCAATCCCGCGGGCAAGTCCATCGAGTTGTACGACCCAGCTCTGGACAATAGCCTGGCCGCCAACTGGCACGAGAGCACGGTGCAGTACGGCGACGGCGACTACGGCACTCCAGGGCAAGAGAATGGACCGCCGCCCAACCGTCCGCCGGTCGCGAACGCTGGTCCCGACCAGACCGTGGCTCTGGGAGACACGGTGACCCTGGACGGCACCGGGTCGACGGACCCCGACGGCGACCCACTGACCTACAACTGGGCGTTCATCGATGGGCCCGAAGCGGTGGTCATTCCGGATCCAGCCGCAGCGACCTGGAGCTTCGTGCCAGGAGCGCTGGGGGACTACCGTTTCAGTCTGGAGGTAAACGATGGGCAGTTGGACTCGGCGCCGGACACCGTGGTGATTCGGGTCATCGAGGTGGTGCTGCAAGAGGCGTGGTGGACCCCGGTGGACGACGCCAATTTCCGCGCCGTGGGCGTTGACCCGCGGAACGGGCGGGTCTACATCAGCGACACCAAGAATCGCCGCTTGCTCGTCTACAAGTACGACAACAACACGGCCGTTCCGGACCGAGAGGTCACCTTCCCCGAATTCCAAAGCGGATCGGCCGTCATCGCCCCCTACGGTGTGGACGTAGCCGATGACGGGATGATCTACGTTTCTGCGTGGGTCACGTGGAGCAGCGGCGCCATCTTCCAGATCCCCCCGGATCTCAACACCATCAGACAGATCGGTCTCTACGACAAAGCGGGGATCCGCGGGATCAGTGTCGTCGGCGGCGGGGCGAATACAAAGATCTACGCGGCCGGCAATGACGGCGCCCATCTGGAATTCGTCACCAACGACGGCGTGAACTTCACGCTGAACAACCTGTTCACGCACGCGGGATACAACCAGATTGTAGTGGCGAGCGCCGACGGGCAGTCGATCTACGGCAGCGGTCTGGGTGCCGGGCCAATCTTGAAGCACGATCGAGCCGGCAATCCGGACCCGGCTTTCAACGCCCCGGCGGACATCATCAACGCCAATGGCATCGCCCTCGCTCAGAACGACTCCGTGCTCTACGCCGGATTCAGCGTCGGCAACCATGTGTACATCGCCAAACTCAATGCCTTTACCGGGGCGGAAATCGCCCCGCGCCTGCCGGTGGGACCGGACGAATTGAACACGAACATACGCGAAATAGCGGTCGTGGGCGACCACATCTTCTGGACCGCCTTCGGAAATCCGTCCTACCGTGGCCTTGCCGTCGACACCAAAGTGGCGGTGCCGAATCGCCCGCCCTTCGCGGATGCCGGTCCTGACATCGAAGAGGCGCGTGTGGAGCAGCTGGTGACGCTGGACGGCACATGGTCCGTAGACTTGGACGGTGCTCCCCTCACCTACCAGTGGACGTTCCTGTCCGGACCTGCGCCGGTCACGCTCACCGGAGCCGACACGCCCACCCCGAGCTTCACGCCGACCGCGCCAGGCGACTACTTCTTTTCCCTTGTCGTGAACGACGGCACGTACGACAGCGCTCCGGACACAGTCAAGGTTCACGTGCTGCCCAAATCGAACGACCTGAACCTGACCTTCGACGACGCCTCCGACGTCGGCAACTGGGGCATCTTCTCCTTGCAGAACCGGTACACATCGGTGCTTTGGGACTCGACCGGCGGTGTGGGCGGCACGGGCGCGATGATGTTCAAAGACGGTGGCTGGGGCTTCGCGGTTGAGCGTCCCATCAAGGCGACCCCGGGCACCGTCTTCCGCCTGCAGGCCGACGTAAAGGTCCACGGCATCGATGAACCGTTGTACCTGCAGGTGGCGGGGATCACCTACACACCCGTCAGCGTGGACATTCACACCCACACCGATTTCACCACGGTGGAGCTCGTTGGGATCGCGGTGGCCGAGGACGGTTGGATCCAGATCGTGGGCGAGACTTACTACGGCCCGGACACGGTGTGGGTGGACAACCTGGTGTACGACGACGACGCAGCCGTGCCCACGTATGCCATCACCGGTACAGTGAATCTCAGCGACAATCCGACCGACCTTTCGGGCACCGTTGTGACCGTGCTGGAAACAGGCTTTACGGACACGACGGGCGCCGACGGCGCGTACCGGATCGCTGGCCTGATCAACGGTCTCTACACGCTCCACTTCGAGCACGAGCTGTACAGGACGTTTGAGGACACCGTTCGCATCCAGGATGCGGACGTCGTGTACGACGCGACTCTGATCCGCAACCACAAACCGGTGGCGGATGCGGGGCCCGACATCGTGGGCGCCAAGGTGGCTCACTACGTGGTGCTGGACGGCTCGGCATCGATGGATCCCGACGGCGACTCTCTGAGCTATTCGTGGGAGCAGGTTTCGGGCCCGCCTGCGTGGCTGGCTGATGCGGATCAGCCGGTTGCTGGCTTCCGTCCCGACACGCTGGGCACCTATGTCTTCAAGCTGACGGTGTTCGACGGTGCCGAATACAGTGACCCCGACAGCGTGACCGTGGACGTGACGGAACCAGGGCCTCCCTCCTACGGCTACGAGTACGTGAGCGACTTCCCCGGCGCCACGACGAACGTGCACGGAGTAGGGGTCGATCCGGAAGGGAAGGTCTGGATTGGGTCCTACGGTGGCGACGCGGGTATCCAGGTGCGGTACCCGGACGGGACTCCCGCCCCCTTCTCGCCGATCGTCTTCGGGCTCGTGGGCGAAGATACCGTGTGGGTGTTCCACCGCTGCCGCGGCATCGAGATCGGCCCGGATGGGATGGTGTACGTGTCCACCTCCAGCGGAGAGGGTGGGCCCGCAATCGTGAAGTTCGACTACCGAACTGGCGAACCCCTTGGCGGAGTGAAGCGTCACGCGTCGCCGACCAAGGTTGGCGTCGACCAGAACGGTCACATCTTCGTGGCGAACGTGGCGCATGCCGCCAACGGCTACAAGATCACGATCTACAACGCCGATTTCGATTCGATCGGCGTGATCGACGCTTCGCCAGCGGCCGGTGGTCCGGACTTCGGCTTCACCCGGACCGTAGAGGTGACGCCCGACGGGCAGAAGCTATTCCTCGGCGACATCAGCACCGGCGCCGTCCACCTGTTCGAGGGCTCGGTCAGCGCGGGATACGCGTACGTCGGTGAGGTGCCCGGTCCCTTCCTCCAGGTCCACGGGCTCGACCTGGACCGCCACGGGCGCCTGTGGGTGCACGACGGCGTGCAGAACAGTGGTGGCCCCTACTACATGCACATCTACAGCCCGGATCTGGAGACCCGTGAGACGATCCGGATGAAAGGTGAGAATCGCGGCGCAGGATTCGCGATGAATGACAGTCTCGTGTACGTGATCGACTTCCTGCGCCATAAGGTGGAACGCTGGGCCATCAAAGGCACTCCGGTGCCGCGTCTGGCCGTTTCGCTCGCCGCCGTGGCCGCGGACGATAGCCTCGGCATGCCCGTGCTGATGGACTCGATCGTCACGGTCACAGGATTGGTGACGGCGGGAGACCACTTCGGCTACAAAGGACCCGCGTACATCCAGGACGCGGTTCTTGGCCGCCACGGTCTCGCCATCTACGACCACGCCGTAGCTGACTCGGTGAAGATCGGCGACAGGATCACCGTGACGGGCCGGGTCGGGTTCTTCCGCGGCCTCACCGAGATCGTGGACGTGCAATCCTTCCGGATCCTGAGTCGCGACAACGAAGTGGTGCCTCTGGAAATCACCTGTGCCGATCTGGCGGACACCCTCGGCGAATCGCTCGAGGGGGTGCTGGTGATCATCCGAAACGTGACGACGACCGCCACGGAGTTTCCATCGAACGGCACCATCACCATCACCGACGCCACCGGCTCGGCGACGGTGTTCATCGACAAGGACACGGACATCGCCGGTACGCCGGTGCTGGCCCAAACCTTCGACATCGTCGGCATCGTGGGCCAGTATGACCGCGAGTCGCCCTACTGGCAGGGCTACCAGTTGCTGCCGCGGAGCAAAGCGGACATCCCGCTTGCCACCGGCGTGGACGAACACGGCAACAGCATCCTGCCGAAGAAGTTCGCGCTCTACCAGAACTACCCGAACCCATTCAACCCGACCACCACGATCCGGTACGATCTGCCCAAGCACGCACACGTGAAGATCGAGATCTACAACGTGTTAGGGCAGAAAGTGGTGACCTTGGTGGACGAGCAGCAGATGCCCGGCTACAAGAGCATCCGCTGGGACGGCAGGGATGAATTCGGTCAGCCGGTGAGCAGCGGCACGTACATCTGCCGCTTCCGCGCGGGCGACTTCGTGCAGGTCCGGAAGATGACCATGCTCAGATGAACCATCCGGCCGCAGGGTTGATATTTCAACCGAGCCCTGCGGCCCACCGCGCAGGTGGGCGCAGCTCGCCGCGCGGCTCGCGAAGAACGATCAAACGGAAGAGCAACGTGGGAAATCGCTGGTAGTCACACGGAAGGTGCAAAAAAGCGCCGCCCTCCTTCCGGGCGGCGCTTTTTCTTTCTCGGGTATCCCCCGTGATCAGGCCGCCATCGACGTTCTGCGTTCCGGCCCGACGTACAGCTCCTCCCAGATGGGCCCGGTCGCTTTCTCCACCTCTTTGCCGTACTCGATCATCTTGCGGCGGTACTCTTCATCCTGCAGAGCCGCGGCCGCGTCTTCATCGATCGGCTTCGCGCCGAACTTCCGGATGATCGTGTAGGCCGTCTTGTAGTGATCGCGGATGACACAAGGAGCGATCTGGTTCTTCACCTGCCAAGGGGGCTTACCGTAGCCGTAGGACCGCTGCCAAGCTCGGATTGCCTTGAACATTGGGGAAAGCAGAATCGTCGTCAGATCGCCGCCGGACTTGTACACTTCCACTATGTTGTGAATGGAGTACGGGAAGAACACGCACGGGCTCACGTCGCCGTTCCAGTTGATGTAGAAGTAGCCGCCGCCGCGACCCGCCGAGATGCAACCGCCCGCCACCGGGCCGCTGTTCCAAAAATCGGCCAGGAAGATCTTCCGCTCGTAGATGAGGTACTGCTCCCGCTCCCACATGTAGCGGCGCTGCTCCGGAGTGATGAGCAGATCCGTCGTGTAGTGCCTGCCTATGGGCATGTAGTGGAAAATCCAGCCGTAGATCGCCCCCTGCTCTTCGAAGTAGAAGTCCACGAACTCGTCGCTCACCAGGAGCTCGGCATTGTGCCGAGTGGCGGTGGCGGAGATTCCGAACGGCACACCCGCGTTGCGCAGGTTCTCCATTGCCTTGACGATCTTCTTGAAGACCCCTTTCCCGCGACGCCCGTCCGTTTCCTTCTCAAATCCCTCCACGGAGATGGCTGGCGTCACGTTGCCGAGCTCGGCGAGCTTCTCCGCCATCCGCTCGTCGATTAGTGTGCCGTTCGTGTACATCAAGAAGAAGGTATCGGGGTTCTCGCGGTACAGATCCAGGATGCCTTTCCCCTTGCTCCGCCAGAGGAAAGGTTCCCCTCCGGAGATCACGCAGAAATGGGCCCCCCAGCTCTCGCGGATTTCGTTGACTACCCGGTTCACGATGTCGTAATCCAAGTTAACCTTTTTGCGAGGATGGCTGGTCGCGTAGCAACCCTCGCAGCGAAGGTTGCACTGCATCGCCGGGCTGATGGTCACGAATCCCGGCGGCTCAAAGCCGTACTTTTGGCGAAACGGGGCTCGCCGCTCCTCTTTGCCCATCATGATTTTGCCGACCAGGATGCGGATCAAGGAGCGACGCACGTTTCGGGTGATGTGTTTGTTCTGCAGAGCTCGGTCGATCGCGTGAAACATGTTCACCACGGTCTGATATTTGTCGAGCTGAGCCTTGCGAGGAGCGTTGTCCCCATTCTGGACTACCAAAAGTTGGTAGGAGATACGCTCAGCCTTCCTAAGAGCCACACTGCGCACGAAATCGAAAGAAGCCCCAGCGTCGACAGCTTCCATCAAGACCTTCGGCACAAGATTCTCCACCAGTGGAACCGTCATGGCTTCATCCCTCCTCGTTTCACCTCACTCATCTCCGCAACCAGGCCGCTATCGTCGAACCCCCGCTGTATTACCGACCCTGGACCGATCCGATCCAACCATTCTGTGCCACGTCAGTTCCCGACACCCTCGTCCGTGAATGCCCCCGTTAGGCCAATTTGTTAACCATTCGTACGATTCCCTGGTTCCGCATTCGAAGGGCGAAACCTGAAGGTCCTTCCGGGCGAGCCGGCCGACCATCACCGTTCTGCCCGCGAAGCAGTGCCGTCCATCCAGCGCTACCACTGGATTGCGCTTCCGGAGCCATCCGCCGACCTCCCCGGCAAGAACCCCCGGACCTGCAACGGAGCTCACCGACTGCGCCTGGTAGCTCAGATGGATTTCCTGCGGCAGTCCGTCCCGGCGGAGGTCCACTCCTTTGGGGCCCCTTTTCATTGCGTTTGCATTGCGAGCTGACCTGACGGCGGAACGCGGTCCGCCGGGCGCGAGGGGGCGATCGCAGCGGAGCAGATCCGTCCACGAAGTAGAGCAGCGCGATTTGGGAAGCGAGGGTCTCCCCCGGACACCGACCCCACAGCGAGGGGCTCGCTCACCATTCGCGGTGCACCACCCGGGCCGAAAGGTGGCACATGTCAAAGGAACCGGCCGAGCCACCGGATTGAACAAGGCCAGGAAGAAAAAAGCATGCAAAAACCTTGACAATCTGCAAGCAATGCTTTAGATTCGCTGTGCACTCTTCGGACCTCTCGCATGTGCGGAGGCATGGCATGTCGGGAAGGATAAGAAGCGATTTTGCATCAGTGACCCGTCTGACCCCCAAACCTTTCCGGCAGGTGCATCTCCCAGAGGAACCCTATCGTCGTTGGACCCCTTGCACACATAGTCTCACGTGCGCGCTCAATCCGAAGTCGGCTCGCCCCTCGTGGAGTCGACTTTTTTGTTTTCTCGGCGGCGCCCCCTCCCCGAGGAACGGGACGTTGTATCTCCACGTGCAGTAGGACCGATCGAGCCAAGGGAAACGGGAATCGGGCAAAAGCCAAAGGAGGTAGTCATGATGAGACGGAGGGCCGGGTTAGCAGCAATCGTGGCGCTGGCGATCGGGACCTACTTCGGCTGGCCTGCCGCGGCGCAGGCCCAGGCCAACGTGGGTGGCCCGTACGAACCGGACGAACATACTGTCTTGTTGCTGCACTTCGATGGGAATCTGAAGAACGAGTCCCAGTACTCCGCGGATGCCGAGTTCCACGGCGACCCGTCGAACTTTTTCTTCCTGCCCAATCCGATTCCGAACATGGGCCAATGCCTGCGGATCGACAACGATTCCATCACGGACTCTGCCTACGTCACTGTGGCTGACACGGAGTATCTGGATCTGACCGGCGATTGGACCATCGAGGGGTGGATCAACATCTTCACCTTCGGTGAGGGCCCGGACGACTGGCGCTGGGTACCGAGGCTGGTCATCAAGACGGGCGACGAGGTGTTCTGGCGTCCCAACTACTTCGTGGAAATGTGGGGTTCGAGTCGCTTCTTCAGCTGCGGCTACCACACCGCCTCGCAGGACGCCTGGCCCCAGGCCAACACTCCGCCGAACATCATGGTGCCCGGCCAGTGGTACCACCTGACCTTCATTCGGGACACGTCGCGTCACCTGCTCCTCACGCTGGTTCACAACGCGAACCGGGAGCTGATCTCGTTCGCGGTGGCGGACTACCTGGCCTTCGGCGCGGATGATCCAACCCCAATCACCACCAACCAGCCCGTCCACATCGGCTACGCGGGCGGGGGCGGTGACTCCTTCCTCGACGGCTTCGTGGACGAAATCCGCATCAGTAATGTGGTGCGCGAATTCCCCGTGCCGCCGATCATCAGCAGCGTGACCCAGCTCGCCAACCAGGAATCCACAGTGCCCGAGTACGTGATCGGAGCGAAGGCCTTCACGCTGTTCGGCACCGGTTTGCAGAGCGTCACGCTCTATTACGATGTCGGTGCAGGCTGGCAGTCAGTGCCCATGACCAACGTGGCGGCCGATTCGTTCGTGGCCACCATTCCGGGGCAGCCGACTGGCACCATTGTGAAGTACTACGTGGAAGCGGTGGACAACGACGGCCGAACCTTTGCCTATCCGAAGAACGCCGGTTGGGGCGCGGCAGAGTACTTCGCATTTGGCGTGTACACCCCCTTCACCCAAACCCTGTGGTTGAACTTCGAAGAGGGTAGCGGCACCCCCGTGGACCACTCCAGCTACGCTCACACGGTGACCGTGGCCGGCTCACCCTCCTACTCGGACGACGCGGCGGTCGGCTCGAAGAGCATGTACTTCGAAGGCGATTCCAGCTACCTCGAAATCGATTCGCCCTTCCTGACGTCGTTCGAGTTCTGCGTGGACTTCTGGTTCAAGGCGGAAGAAATCGAGAACTACTGCCGCATCCTCAATCGCCCGAGCCAGGCGGATCAGTGGTGGAACAACAACTACCAGATCCGCTTCGATGACGCCCAGCACCTGCAGGCCATCTCGGACGGTAGCGTGGACTTCACGACGGACGTCACCATCGAGACGGGTAAATGGTACCACGTGATCTACGAGGTGCAAGAGGCTCCCGCGGGCGACACCTCGGCTTACTACGCCGCCTTCAAACTGGAGGACAAGGATGGCAATGAGCTGTATTTCGCGTACAAAGGCTTCGACACGCCGGTGATGATCGCCCAGGCGCCCCTCCGCATCGGCAAGGCGGCCTACGGCGACTATCCGCCCTACTTCCACGGGTACATCGACGACGTGAAGATCTACAATTACGCTGCCGCCGGTTTGCTCCGGAGCGTGTTCTTCCCCGAAGTGATCGGCGGCCCGTACGAGCCGGACGAACACACCATGCTCCTGATGCACTTCGACGGCAACCTAAAGAACGAATCTCAGTACTCCGCCGACGGCGAGTTCCACGGCGATCCGTCGAACTTCTACTTCCTGCCCAACACGATTCCGGGACTGGGCCAGTGCCTGCGGATCGACAACGACTCGCAGACGGATTCCGCCTACGTCACCGTCGCCGACACGCAGTACCTGGATCTGACGGGCGACTGGACGATCGAGGGCTGGATCAACATCTTCACGTTCGGTGAAGGGCCAGATGACTGGCGCTGGGTCCCACGCTTGGTGATCAAGACGGGCGATGAGGTCTTCTGGCGTCCGAACTACTTCGTCGAGATGTGGGGATCCACGCGGTTCTTCAGCTGCGGTTACCACACGGCGTCGCAGGATGCCTGGCCGCAGGCCAACACGCCGCCGAACGTGATGGTCCCGGGCAAGTGGTTCCACCTCACCTTCGTGCGCGACACCACGCGGCACATCCTGTTGACGATGGTGCACGATGAAAACCGCGAGCTGGTGTCCTTCTCCGTAGCCGACTACCTGACGTTCGGTGCCCAGGACCCGACGCCCATCACCACCAGTCAGCCGGTGCACATCGGCTACGCGGGTGGCGGCGGTGATTCGTTCCTCGACGGCTTCGTGGACGAGATCCGCATCAGCGACGTCGTGCGTCGTTTCCCGGTGCCGCCCGTCATCAGCAAGATCACCAAGCTACCGAACCAGACCGCCGATGTGACCGAGTACGAGGTGGGAGCGATTGCCTACACGCTGTTCGGCACGGCGCTTTCCAGCGTCACCCTGTACTACGACGTGGGAGCGGGCTGGCAAGCCGTGCCCATGACGGAAGTGGCTCCGGATAGCTTCGCCGGCGCCATCCCGCAGCAGCCAGCCGGTACGGTGGTCAAGTACTACGTCCGGGCCGTGGATAACACGGGGATGGAATTCGTCTTCCCGCGCGACGCTGGCTGGGCAGCCGCGGAGTACTACACCTTCGGCATCTACAGCCCGATGTCCCAGACCCTGTACCTGACTTTCGAAGAGGGCTCGGGCGTGCCGACGGATCATTCGCCGTACGGCCAGACCGTCGAGGTGGTTGGCGCACCCACCTACTCGAGCGACGCGGCGGTGGGTAGCTACAGCATGTACTTTGAGGGCGATTCCAGCTACCTGCGCGTCGAGTCGCCGTTCCTGGCTGCGGAGGAATTCTGCGTCGACTTCTGGTTCAAGGCCGAAGAGATCGAGAACTACTGCCGTATCTTGAACAAGGCCAACCAGGAAGATCAGTGGTGGGACAACAACTACCAGATACGCTTCGACGACTCTCAGCACCTGCAGGCGATCTCCGACGGCAGCGTGGACTTCACGACGGACATCACCATTGAGACCGGGAAGTGGTACCACGTGATCTACGAGGTCCAGAAGGCTCCAGAGGGCGACACTTCCCTCTACTACGGCGCCTTCAAAGTGATGGACGCCAACGGTCAGGAGCTCTTCTTCGCGTACAAGGGTTTCGACAATCCGGTGGTTCTGGCGCAGGGCCCGCTGCGCGTCGGCAAAGCCGCCTTCGGCGACTATCCGCCCTACTTCCACGGCTACATCGACGAACTGAAGATCTACAACTACGCCGCGGTCGGCCTGCTGAAGGGCATCGTCGGGGTGGCCGAGGCCGGAACGGGTGTGCCCACGCACTACGAGCTGGCGCAGAACTACCCGAACCCGTTCAATCCGTCCACCAAGATCCGTTTCGCGCTCCCGCGGCGTGAGCACGTGCAGATCACCATCCACGACGTGCTGGGGCGTCGCATCAAGACGCTGGTCGACGCCACATTGCCCGCGGGTCGGCACGCAGCCACGTGGGACGGCACCGACGAAGCGGGCCAGCCGGTGGCCTCCGGCGTGTACTTCTACCGCCTGCACACTGACGGCTTCACCAAGGTCCGCAAGATGATGCTCCTGCGCTGAGCTCAGCACGGGCAGGACGGTCGCGTACGGGTGGACCGGATGTGACGCCGCAGCGGACAGGTAGAACCGGGAGCAAAAACAAGCAGGGAGGGTGGGCGCGCTCGCTCACCCCTCCCGCGAATTTCAGTCTCAGTAAGCGAGGGGCTACGAGCGAGAAAGCGTCTCGTGCTCGCTCCGCCGGGGGATGGAAATCTGGTACGCCACCTCTGTGGGCAAAGCACGGAGGGGACGATCGCCGACTGAAAATCGAACGGCTTGAGGCAACGTCCTCGTGCATGCCGTTCTTGCGACGTCCCCTCCTATTTTTGCATATTCCAATTGGATGCAACGGTAGCCGCGGAGAGCGGGAAAGTTGTGCCGCGTACCTGACGGCAGGTCTGGGAGCGGGAGCTAACGTATGAGACAGAAAAGCGGAACGTGGCTGGTCCCCTTCCTGTGGGTTGGCATCGCCGCGTGCTGGATGGGTTGCAGCACCGGAGTGGAACCCTCGCCCAAGCCCGGGATCCTGGAGGTGACGCTTCAGGCCGACCCCGCCGATACCAGCATCCTGATCGTGAACCGCGTGTTCACCGTATCGGAGGGCGACGAGTTCCCGGTCACCGTTTTCCAGGGGAGAGCTTACAACGACAGTACGTACGGGATTCTTTTCCCCACTCCGGAGAGCTTCCGGGAGGAACAGCGCCAGTACAACATCATCGAGATGGAGAATGGACAGTACACTCGCTACACGATCTTCAAATCGCACCTTCCTCCCGGACAGTACGAGCGGATCGAGTTTGGGGTCACAGCCAAGCGTCTGAGGATCGGCACACTTGAGATTCCAGTAGAAGTGCCTCCCGAGGTTGAGCCCTTCGTGGAACTGCCGGCAGCGTTCCGCATCGAGGAAAACCGCACGACCGTGGTTCATGTGTACCTGAAGCCTTTCAAGTCGGTACGCCGGTACCGCGACACCTACCAGTTCATTCCGCAGGCGGAGGTCGTTGGAGTTGAATCTCCTTGACGGGTGAACGCAATGCACCGAAATGCACAGGCGATCGCATCGCTCTTGCTGGTACTTGCCGTGTTCTTCTTCGTCGGCTCGTGCGAGAGGCCGACGTCGCCACCCAAACCGAACCAGCCGCCGAACACCACGGTGGCGAACATTCCCGTGGACGGCGATACCTTGTTCGCACTGGTCACCCTGCACTGGGACGGAGAGGACTACGACGGGTTCATTGCGGCGTACGAGTATCGCTACATCACCTACCACCTCGTGCGCGGCGACTCCGTTGTGCAGCCCTGGATACGGACCGCGGAGACGAGCAGAACCATCGCTTTTGAATCCAGCGATGTGCTGAACCGACAGCGATTCCAGGTTCGCGCTGTGGACAACGTGGGCGACGTGGATCCCACCCCAGCGGAGAAAGTCTTCTACACCTACCAGACCATCGTGCCCAAGACCGTGATCCTCTCGCCTGTGGACGGTCAGCAGTTCTTCATCATCGACCACACAACCGACTGGTGGCAGGGCATCCTGCTTATCTTCAATGCCAGCGACGAAGACGGCGAGGTGGTGGAGTACGCCTGGGCGGTGGACGACGGAGAATGGCATTGGCAGGCGGACACCAGCGTGTACATCACGCCGGACCAGTTTCAGCCCCTGGATGGCGAGCACATCCTGCGTGTGACATCTCGCGACAACACCAACCTGGTCGACCCGGTGGGCGACACCGTTCACGTGACCCTGATCCGGCCGACGTTCGAGAAGCGGATCCTCATCATCGACGAGACGGACGAGAGCAAATTCCCGCTCGGGGTGAACTACTCCGACGCAGAGGTGGACAGCTTCTATCGCGAGCTCTTCCCCGGTTCGGACGAGTGGGACTTCTTCCAGCAAGGGATGCCGCCCAAGTCGGTGTTGGGCCAGTACAAGCTGGTGGTGTGGCACGCCGACAACCAGTACACCTACGACCGCGACGTGCACCAGTTGCCCTTCCACATCGAAGACATCATGGACTACATGAACGTGGGCGGCGACTTCATCATGAGCGGCTGGCGAATACTGAAATCCTTCGCCTACCGAGAACCCTTCCCGAAGACGTTCATGGAGGGTTCGTTCATACACGACTACCTGCACATCATCCAGGCGGACGAGACGCCACTGGTGCCCGCGGATTTCATCGGCGCCAACGGGAGCTCCGGTTTCAGCGACATTCGAGTGGATAGCCTCAAACTGCGAGAAGCCTTCCCGTTTCTCGGCAAGCTGTCGCAGATCAACGTAATGCCGCGCCGCGCGGGATTCACAGACGTGATCTACCGGTACACGAACGACGACCTAACCGGGCTGCCGCAGTTCCGGGGTCTGCCCTGCGGGCTGCGCTATTACGGCACGGTGTTCGACGCGGTCGTGCTTGGTTTCCCGATGTTCTTCATCCAGCCCAACGATGCACGCAGGATGGCGCAAGAAATCCTGCAGAGCCTCGGTTACGAGTAGTCTCGACAAAAGGGAGTCGTGGACGTGAAGCGAGTTCCGGTTGTTCTCGCAGCGCTGCTGTGCCTGTCCGCATCGGCACTGTGGGCCGGCAATACGGGCAAGATCGCAGGCCG
Source organism: uncultured Cytophagia bacterium (assembly GCA_964464205.1). Lineage (GTDB taxonomy): Bacteria > Zhuqueibacterota > Zhuqueibacteria > Oleimicrobiales > Geothermoviventaceae > Zestofontihabitans. Next base: position 3,454 of record CAYXFI010000019.1, on the reverse strand, counting down.
CGTGGTCGACAAGAGCACGGGCGAAGCTCTCATCGGGGCAAACGTGGTAGTGGAGGGCACCACGCTGGGCGCGGCCACTGACGAGAACGGCAAGTATTTCATACTGCAGGTTCCGCCGGGCACCTACCGCGTGACCGCCCGCTACATCGGCTACCACCCGATGACCGTGACGAACGTGGTCGTCCAGGTCGACCTGACCACCCGCGTGAATTTCGAGCTCGAGTCAAAGGCCATCGAGTTTCCCACCCTCACGGTAGTCGCTGAGAAACCGCTTGTGCAGCCGGATGTGACTTCCACCCGCCGCACCATCTCCAAGAAAGAGATCATCGAGACCCCCGGGTTCGAAACCACCACGGACCTGTTCAATCTGCAGGGCGGCGTGGTCGTGGACGCGGCACCCCAGGCCATCGTCTTTCAGGACGGAACGCAGCTACAGATCCGCGACGAGAGCGTGAAGAACATTCACATCCGCGGCGGCCGCGGGGGTGAAATCCTCTACGTGGTGGACGGAGTGCCTGTGACTCACCCCATCTACGGCGGCCGTGACGTGCTCGATCTGAACGTGGTCGATATCGAGCAAATGGAGCTCCTAACCGGCGTGTTCAACGCCGAATACGGGCAAGCGCAGTCGGGTGTGGTGAACATCACCACTCGGGCGGGCACCGATTTCTTCGAGGGCGGAATCGAGTACAAGACGTCGCACTTCAGCAACACCTACGACTCGTGGTACGCTTCGTTCTACCTGGGCGCGCCGGAGCCCATCACCCGGCAACTGCTGCCCCGCCTGGGCATCCACGTTCCCGGCAAAGTGAACTTCTTCATCTCAGGTAACGCCCACCTCACCGACACCCCGTACAACAACCACCGTACGCGCGACGAGATCAACGTGTTCGGCATCAAGATCCGGGAAAAACAGGACAACACCGGCAACTTCAACGCGAGGCTGGACTGGCACCTCTCCCCTTCCCTGCGTTTCGCTTTCACGTACCACGGCACGTGGAAGGGCTGGAGCAATTTCAACTGGCTGTGGAAAAACTACCCGGATCACATGGCCGACTATTCCCGGACCAACCACAATTTCAACCTGAAATTGACCCACACCCTCTCGCGGTCCACTTTCTACGACGTGAACGTCGGCTTCCTCGGGGTGCGGTACAAAGGCTCGCTGAACGGCCTCCGGCCGTCGGACTACTGGCTCTTCTACAAGGGCGGAGTGGAGTACGACTACGACTCGTACAAGGCCCGCTACGACGACACCCCGCCGGACTCGATGAAAGGCAAAATCAAAGCACCCACCACAGACGGGTACGGCTTCTTCGACGCGCAGAGTTACGAAAACATCTGGCGCGACGACGACACGAAGACCTTCACGCTGAAAGCCGACATCACCTCGCAAGTCCACCCCGAGCACCTGGTCAAGAGCGGAATCCTGGTCCAGTACCACGACATTCACTACATCGACATTCAGGATGGCGGGATCAAGCTCTCGAAGTACGGCGAGCACGTGTTCAAGAACGAGCCCTATTTCCCACCGCCGGTCGGCCCCTACCCGGAGTTCGGCCAGAATCGATGGGTATTCGACGCCTATCCCACCGTCGGCGGCGCTTACGTGCAGGACAAGTTCGAGAAGGGCTCGCTCATCATCAACGCCGGCGTACGTTTGGACTGGTTCCGCGTGGGCTCCACCGTAATGTCCAAGAGTTGGAAAGAGATGTGGGAAGCGGCCACGGGGTTGAAAGCTGATTGGAAGGGTTATCGCTACAAGATCAGCCCACGGTTCGGCATCAGCTTCCCGATTTCCGACAAGACGGTGCTGTTTTTCGCCTACGGGCACTTCAATCAGCTCCCGGAGCTTCAATTCTTCTATCGGGACCCCTACACCGGCGGCTTCACCGGCAACCCGAAACTGGATTTCGAACACACGGTGCAGTACGAATTCGGCTTCACCCACCAGTTCGCGCGGGATTGGGCCATTGACATCAAGAGCTACAACAAGGACATCTCGAAGCAGGTGGAAACCACCCGCCTCCGCGCGGCCCTGGGGCTCCCCGTAGACCTTTACGACAGCAAGGGCTACGCCCGAGCCAGAGGGATGGAGTTCGAGGTGATCAAACGGTACTCCCACTACTTCTCGGGGAAACTGACTTACACCGTGCAGTGGGCTACCGGCTACAGCTCTTCGGCGTTCGAGAACTACATTCGTTCGATCACGGATTTCCCACTGCCGATCCGGGAGCGCCGGCTGAGCTGGGACATCCGTCACCAGGTCATCCTACAGGCGATGATCGACGTCCCGAAGAAGGAAATCCGGTTTCTCGGACTGCCCGTTCCCAGCAACTGGAACATCACCATCCTGTCGCGATACTCTTCCGGGCAGCCCTACACACCCTTCACTCTGGACCCGGTGCTGGCTCAGAAACTCGAAAACTCCGCCACTGGCCCACCGACCATGTTCACGGATCTCAAGATCCGCAAACGCTTCGACTTTGGCCCGGTGGAGTTCTCCATCTTCGCCGACGTGTTCAACGTCTTCGACCAAAAGAACGTGCAGATTGCGTACGGATTCAACACGCTCACGGGCAAGCCGTATCGATACGGCGACGTAGATCCCCAACTGGCGGCCGCGGGAATCAAACAGTACATCAGCTGGCACAGGATGTACCGCCTGATGGACCCGCGGCAGTTCTCCGAGGGACGACACGTGAAGTTCGGCGTGCGGCTTGATTGGCGATTCCGCTAAGAACCGGGGGCGGGCGCGGTCGGCTCTCCCTTAGCGTCCGCGCTAGTTGAGGGCCAAGAGCTCGGGAGCAAGGTCTGATCCGAAGCAACCCCGGGCGGGAGAACGCGTCGAACGAGAGTTTGCAAACAGAATCGACGGCGAACGCGGGCAAATGACGAAGACAGTTAGCAGGTTCATTGCGGCAGCCGGTGTGCTTCTGTGCATTTCGGCGCCGGCCGCTGGACAGCAGCGAGTGTCGCTCGACTGGAAGCTTCACGACGTGGGGAAGGTACGGCAGTTCGTCTCCAACATCGGCAGCCTGTGGCCCACCTGGGTGCTGTGGGGCAGCTGGACGGGGCTGATCTACTGCGAGTTCCCGCCCAACAGCCACGAGGAGCACGTGGGCGAGGGAGGCATTTGGGTTGGTGCGATCGTGGACGGCGATACCCTCGTCTCCGTCACCACGAGCTGGCACTCCGACGTGGAATTCTACCCTACCGACGCTCCGTGGGACACCATCTGGGTTGTGGGGAGAGGCGACACGGTGGACATCCCCTACTGGCCGGGGTACGTGGGTGTCTCGGACCAGGACTTCGTGTGTCGCTACAACGACTACACGGTGACCAACATCGGACTGCACGAGCCCCTGTACGTGGACGTGATCCAGGTGAGCTACGCCTGGGCCTCGCCGCCGCTGGACGAGATGATCGTGTTCCGCTTCAAAGTGATCCCCAC
>CAYXFI010000018.1:6754-22653 GCA_964464205.1 uncultured Cytophagia bacterium | reverse complement strand
GTCTGCCTTGCAGACTTACTGGTTTTTCCGTACCTTCCCCCGCCGTAGAACGGGGTCATAAACTGCGCGCTTTCGCCCATGAAAGGAGTCAGAATGCTCTTCCTGTGGATTTCGCTGATCATCGCTCTTGCACTGGCCGCTCTCGTCGTCCTCCTCTCGTACAGCTTCCGCAACAAGCGACAGCCGCATCGGCGCACACCCAGGGCGTTCGGGATCGACTTCGAAGCGGTCCGCTTCGGAACCCGAAACGGGAAGACCCTCTACGGTTGGTGGATCCCCGCGGACCGGAGCACGTCGACCGGGCCGGTCATCATCCTGGTGCACGGCTGGGGGCGCAATGTGGAACGCATGCTGCCCTACATCGAGAAGCTCCACCCCGCCGGCTACCACCTTCTGGCTTTCGACTCCCGGCACCACGGCAGCAGCGACACGGATGGCTTCTCTTCCATGCTGAAATTCGCCGAGGACATCACGGCCGCCATCGATTACGCGGTCGGAAGGAGCGAGACCCATTCCAGCCGGATCGGCGTACTGGGACTTTCCATCGGTGGCTCAGCCTCGATCTACGCGGCTGCTCACGACCCGCGCATCCGCGCCGCCGTGACCGTCGGTGCCTTCGCGCACCCGGCATCCATCATGTCGCTGGAGTTCCGCAAAGCCCACATTCCCTACTTCCCGCTCCTCTGGCTGCTGTACCGCTACCTGGAATTCCGCATTGGCGCGCGCCTGGACGACATCGCGCCTGTGAACAACATTCAGAACGTCAAAGCGCAATTGCTGATGATCCACGGCGATCGCGACACGGTAGTGCCGCTGGAGGAGGCCGAGCGACTCGCGAAGGCGTCCCGCAGCAGTACGGCCGAGCTGTGGGTCGTCCCCGGAAAAGGGCACTCCGACTGCCACACTCACCCCGACTTCTGGAGCCGAGTCACCCGGTTCTACGCGGATGCTCTGCGGCCTTCCGCCGAGAGCCCGGGTTGATCTTGAGGCAGACGCGCCGATCGAGACCCGTCCAGCCCTCTACGCGGAGTTTCTCAGCGCCAGGGTGGAGCTTGCCGACGGTCACTGCTGCTGGTCGAGGGGACGTCTCGGACCGGACAGAGACCGAAGCCCGAGGCGACAATCCTCCGCTGCGATCGCGGGTGGAGGTGGGAATTTCCGGGCTGACGGTTGGAGCGGCCCCACGCGAGGGGCCGCAGGACTCGGTCCCCCGAATTCGAGTCCCGATTGCGATTTGACGAATCCGATCACGGGAGGGAAGCGATGAGACTCCGAAGCGTTCTCACAAGTCTAGTCGCCGTAGCCTGCGCTTTGAGCCTGCAAGCGCAGACGTTTCATTTCGCCGTCCTGGGTGACAATCGCACGCCGGGGAGCTGGCGCAACCGCTACGAACAGCCGCCCGCGTTCTTCGCGAACATCGAAGCCCTCAATCGCCTGCGCCCGGCGTTTGTTGTGGACGTGGGCGATCTCATCCTGGGGGACGCCGACTCCAGCATGGTACTGAAGCAGTGGGACTACTTCGACGCAGCGGTGAGTCGGCTGCAGGTGCCCCTGAAGCTGGTGGTCGGCAACCACGACGTCCGCAACGCGTGGACCGCTCGCATTTTCGAGAGGCGGTACGGGCCGATGACCTACAGCTTCGACCATGCAGGCGCGCACTTCATCGTGCTGAACTCGGAGGACGTGGGTCACAGAGACCACATTGTGGGCTCACAACTGGAGTGGCTGCGCGCGGATCTCCAGTCCCATCGGGATGCCCGGCACATCTTCGTCTTCCTCCACAAGCCCGTCTGGAAAAGCCGTTACACTTCCAACTGGAACCAAGAAGTACACCCGCTGCTGGCTCGGTACGGCGTGCGTGCCGTATTCGCGGGTCACGAGCACCACTACGAATACTGCGGCACGCGCGATGGCGTGCGCTATTTCGTGACCGGCGGAGGAGGAGCCGAGCTGGAGCGATGGGGCGAAGGGGCCGGAGGCTTCTACCACTTCATGTGGGTCACCGTGGACGGGGACTCCGTCCACTACGCGGTGGTGCGGCCAGAGGGGATCCAGCCGGTGGACGTGGTGACTTCCGAGTCGGTACGGGCGTGGACCAGCATGGGGAGCGTCCGGCCAGTGCTGTTCGACTTCACAGAGCCGGGAACAGCGCGCGCGACGTTGCGCCTCCCCAACCCTGGCCGCGAGCCCATCGTGGCTGAAGTTGAGTGGACGATGCCCCCGGGTTCTGACTGGAAGCTGCACCCGCAAGAGATCCGCGTGCCGGTGCTCGCGGGGGACACCCTGTCCCTGCCGCTACCGGTGCACCCGGACACGTCGGTCACCTTCCCACTGCCCCGCTACTCGATCACGTACCGGGCCGGAGATCGACGCGTGCTGTTCTTCGAAGGCACTCCCGATCTGAAACCCGACGGTTTCGTGCGGCAGTGGTTCGTGATCGGTCCCTTCGATCTGCAGATGGAGGATGAGTTTGCGGCCGCACCCGCGCCCGGGTTCCTCAAGGCCTACCCGCCGGAGGAGGAGATCAAGCTCAACAAGAGCTACAAAGGGGTGGGCGGCAAAGTGCGGTGGCAGCTCGTCCAGGCGCGGCCGAACGGCTACGTTGACCTGGCAAGGGCGATTCAGCCGTCCGATCGGGTGGTGGCCTACGCTCTCGCGTTCGTGAAATCGCCGCGGTGGATGGACACCCAGATCACCGTGGGCAGCAACGACGGCGCGCGCCTCTGGGTGAACGACGAGCTGGTCCTGTCGCACCACGTGGCCCGCGGCGCCGCACCCGACCAGGACGTGGTTGCCGTGAGGCTTCGGCCGGGCTGGAACAAGCTCTTGCTGAAAGTGGAAAACCTCGGCCTGAGCTGGGGTTTCTACCTGCGTGTGGCCGACGTGCGCGGCACGCTCACCTTCGATGCCTACGGCCCACTGCGCAAGTAGTCCGGGAAGAGAAGTGACCCGTCCATCGGGCACTCTCCGGCCTCGGGAAGAAGCGACCGAGGAGCGACCGGCTACGGCCACATCTACCGTGCCTGCACCGACTCGGGGGCAATCGCAAGCGCGGAGCGGCGAGCGAAGGAGGAACTGGGTAACGAGAGCTCCGGGTGGAGGGAGTCGCACCTGTCCAGGCGCTGCAGACCAAGGTTTACGTGCGCCGTCCCGACTGACGCAGACCGAAGGAGAGCGGAATGAACGCGGTACCCACGCTGATCGAATGGGCGCAGCGACTTCCCTGGCCCCCAGTCGCCCCCCTGATGGGCTACCCCGGGATCCAGCTCAATCGCACCACGGTGAAACAGAACCTGTTCAACTGGGGCGTCCAGTTCTGGACCCTGTACGAGCTCGTGGAGAAGCTCCGGCCCGACATGATTTTCACGCTGATGGACCTGAGCGTGGAGGCAAGCGCGCTCGGCGCAGCCGTACGTTACCCCCTGCACGAAATTCCGACGGTGGAGCAACCGCTCGTTCGCACGCCCGATGACCTCCTCCAGTTCCAAGCTCTGGACGTGCTGAAAGACGGTCGGGTGCACGTTTTCCTGGAAACCGTGCGCTTGTTGAAAAAGAGCGTGGACATCCCGGTAGGCGGCTACGCGGTCGGGCCCTTCACGCTCACCGGTCTCCTCACGGGCGCCGAGCAAGCCGCGATGTCCACCCTCACCGACCCCGATTTCCTGCGCGCGGTGCTGGATTTCAGCGGCAGAATCATCGGCCACTACGCTCGGGCACTGGCGGAAGCGGGTGCCGACGTGATCGCCATCCTCGAACCCACGGCTGCCCTCCTCTCCGCCAGCAGCTTCGAGACTTTCTCGGCGCCGTACGTGTCGCAGATTGTGGAAAACGTACCGGTACCTTGCATCCTGCACGTTTGCGGCGACGCCCGACGGTTGGTCCCGGCGATGGCACGCACCGGCGTCCAGGGGCTCAGTCTCGACTACCATGTGGACCTCGCCGCAGCCGCTCAGCAGGTACCACCTGAGGTAGTACTCATCGGGAACCTAGACCCAGCAAGGGTCATTTCCCGCGGGACGCCCGAACAGGTGCGGAACGCCACCGTGGAACTGCTGAACCAAATGGTAGGACGCAGCAACTTCGTTCTGAGCACAGGCTGCGATCTGCCGCCCGACACTCCCATCGAAAACATTCGCGCGTTGATCCAGGCAGCTCGTTCTTTCCAGCTCGGGTGATGAGGCGGGCGCGATCGGGCCCGGCGTGGTTCCCACACGCGCGTTGGACTTACAGGGGGCCACGCTCATCGAGCGTGAGGATTCCCCCGAGGAATCCGCGGGCTCGGTCTTGCCCCCGAGACCCGTCCCCACGATGAGAGCAGCCGTCTTGCCACGGAGGTTGGAAGCCATGAAACTGGCGAGCAAATTCCTGGTGGCTCTGTGTTGGACACTCCTCGTCGCGCAGCCAGGATGGACGCGGGAGTCGGGAAACCCGGCAGGGGGTCCGGATTCGGAGAGGATCCGAGAGAGGCTGCGCAGCATCACGCCCGAGAAGTATCCCGGCGCGACCTCCGTGGTCGTGTTCGACAGCACGGTGGTGCGCGTGCACGAAACCGGCTACGCCGAGACTTACAGGCACACCCTCACCAAGCTCCTCAAGCCCTCCGCCGTGAGAGCGCAGAACGTGTACCGCGTCATCTACGATCCCCTCTCCAACGAGACCGACATCCTGCTCCTTCGCGTCCACAAGTTCGACGGGCGGGTGCTCGAGGTCGACCTGCACCGCGTGCAGGATCTTCCCGCGCCGGCCGGGATCATCCTGTGGGACAATCGCATGAAAATCGTGCAACTGCCGCATCTGGACGTGGGCGACGCCGTGGAGGTAGCCACCCTGCGGCGCGGGTTCCGAGTGGCGTATCTGCTGGCGGAGCCCGAGGAAAGGTTCATCCCGCCCATGCGAGGGCATTTCTACGACATCGTGTACTTCTCCTCTTCGCAGCCTGTCCTGTACCGTCGCTACGAACTGCGTTTGCCCAAAGACAAACCCGTTCAGTTCGAGACCTACAATGGCGAGGTGGCCTCCTCCTGCACGTGGGAGACCGACACCCTCGTCTACGTCTGGGAGAAACGAGACATCCGGCCGTTCGAGCGAGAACCGGGGATGGTCTCCTTCTCCGATGTCGCCACCAAGGTGGTGATCGCCACCGTGCCCGACTGGCCCACGAAGTCGCGCTGGTTCTTCCGGGTGAATGAACCCAGTCTCCGGCCCACGCCTGAGATAGCCGCCAAAGCTCGTGAAATCGTCGAGGGTTTGGACACCGACGAGGAGAGAATCGCCGCGCTCGTCCACTGGGTCGCACAGGAAGTCCGGTACCTGGGCCTCTCCATGGGCAAGGGCGAAGGGTACACGATCCACCCGGCGGCCATGACGTTCCGCGACCGGGGCGGCGTGTGCAAGGACAAGGCCGGGTTGCTGATCGCGATGTTGCGCGCCCTGGGTTACGAGGCCTACGCGGTGATGACCGAAGCTGGAGCCAGAGTCGAGAGGATTCCGGCTGACCAGTTCAACCACTGCGTGGCGGCGGTTCGCACGGCAGACGGATCCCTACGCCTCCTCGACCCGACCTGGGCACCCAACAGCCGCGAGCTCTGGTCCTCCGCGGAGGCCAGGCAGCACGTCGTCATCGGCACCGCGGAGGGACGGGAGCTGGAACAGGCCCCCTACTTTCCTCCCGAGACCAACTACTTCCGCATGCGGATCCGCAGCAAGCTACTGCCGGATGGCACCCTGCGCGCCCATTTGCAGGTCCAGGCCGACGGGGCCCCTGACACACACATCCGAAGATGGCTCGCCCGCACGCCGCTCCGCGACCGGGCCCGGAGCCTGAGCATCGCCCTCGCCCACGGACTGCCGGCGGCTGTGGTTCGAAACGCGCGCTGGCTCGACCCCGAGGATTTCGCAAGCCCCACCCAGCTCGAGGCTGACCTCGAAGTACCGGGCTACGCGGTCCGCGCCGGCGACGAACTGCTGTTCGTTCCTCTGTCCCATTTCCTCGCCTTCTCGCCCGACTGGGGCATGGATTTCCTGAATCTGGACCGGCCGAAGAAGCGGCGGTACCCGTACAGGGTGCGCGCCACCCGACTGGTGGTCGTTCAGGAAGACCTGGATTTGCCCAAGGGCTTCCGGCCAATTCACACGCCACCGAGAACCGAGGTGTCGGGGCAAGGCGCGGAGTATCGGTACGCCGCGGACCATGCCCGCGGCAAGCTTTCCGTGCAAGTGCGGTTCGCGATCAAGCACCGGATCCTCTCACCGGACACGTACTCGAACGTCCGTGAGGCGCTCGCTGAGCTGAAGAAGCGCACGCGCGCCTTCGTCGTTCTCGGAAGATAGGAGGCACGGCCATGCGGAGCGTGAAACGTGCGTTGACAGGACTGCTCGCCGCTCTCGTCGTCTGGTCGGTCGCGGCGGCCCAGGATCCCATCGCCGAGCTGGTGCGGCAAGCACCCTCCGCGTCGGACTACCCCGACGACGACGGTCTGATCCTGCTTGAACGGAAGGTGCTCGACCTGCGGGAAGACGGCCGGCTGATCGAGACGTACAATCGCGTTTTCAAGATCTTCACCCAGGTGGGGCTGAACGCCTACGCCGACCCTCGCTTCCTCTACTGGCACGGGGACGAGCAAATTCACGTGGTGCGTGCCCGCACGTTCATGCGGGACGGGACCGTTGTGCCGGTCCCAGACAACGGCTATCATGACCTGGTCTGGTCCAGGGTGGCCACGGCACCGGACTGGCTCGGGATTCGCCAGTTCGTGATCGACCACACCGCGCTGGAGAAGCAGGCGGTCATCGACCTCGAGATCCGGCGCGAAGGACCCGCCTCGCTTCGCTCTTCCGGCGTGGAGGTTCTGCAGACCCGCTTCCCGATTCTGAAGCGCGTATTCGAGATACGTGTCCCCGCCGACTCCCACCTGGAATACCGCAGCTGGCCCGAACCGCTGGAACCGACCGTGTTCGACTCGGCGGGCAAGAGGATTCACCGGTGGGTGCTCGAGAACGTGACTCCGTTACCTCCAGCGCCACAGCCGAGCAGGCTCTCCACCCCGGCTCTGGAAATCCAGTACAGCTTTGTGGACTGGTCCGGCTGGGCGAAAGAAATGGCCGAAGCGATCCGGGGGGCTGCATCCCTGGGGGATGCGGCTGATTCCAGCCTTCACCGAATTGCCGAGGGACGCGGCCGGGGAACACGCGTCGTCCGGGGGGTGCGGGATTGGCTCGACGAGAACGTGCGAACGGTGGACATTGATCCCGCGCTCGAGGGAAACAGGGTGCGACCCGCCTCGATCGTATTCGAAACGCGGTACGGCACCCCCCTTGAGAAGGCGGTGCTCCTCGCGGCCGCGCTGCAGAACCTGGGAGTGCCAGCGCAGGTGGCCCTCGGCGGTCCGCGAGAGAAAGTATCGATCCACACTGCGTGCCCTGCCTTGCTCAGTAGCCCGTGGGTGGTAGCCACGTGCGATGCCGGCGAGATCTGGGTCGATCCGGTCCGCCCGCCCCGCGAAGCGGGCCTCCGGCGGATCGGCCAGCGAGCCGTGATCTTCGGCGCGGAGAAATTCACGTGGCATGACTTCCCGCCCGGAGACCCGGAGGACAATCAACTAGACCTTTCCCTCGCGTTGCACGTGGGCGACGATGGACGGGTCCGCGGGGAGGGAACCGTCCGGGCTTCCGGCGTCTTCGCGACGGGCTTCGAGTTGATGAACCGCGAAGAGCGTGAGAAAACCGTCGCCGGCTGGATTGCGCGCTCCGTGTCCGACGCCGCTGTCCAGCTCCAAGAGGTGCACAGGGTGGACAGTCGCAACACCGAGCTCAGCTTCAACCTCACCTTACGCGACAGTCTGCGCAGGGCCGGTTCGCTGCTCGCGCTCACGCTCGCCGGAGCCTGGGTCACGCCCAGCCCGGACCTGTACCCGAAGACACCGCTGCCCGCGGGCGCACGATGGCAACTGCCAGCGCCCTTCGCCGAATCGCAGGAGATCGTGATCGAATTCCCTAAGGAATGGGAGCTGAAAGCCGTGTCGGGTAGCCGGGAGATTCGCAACACCGTCGGCCGAGCTTCCCTGAAGGTGGATCAGCCCGCGCCCGATCAGCTCCGCATTGTGCGCCAACTGGAACTGGAAAAATCGACCCTGGACGAGTCGGACGTCGGCCCGTATCTGGAACTTCTCCACTTGGGCGACCGAGTGGCCGAGAGGACGGTCGTTTTCTCCCGTAGCACCTCCGAGTGAGCCGGAGCAGTAAGCTGGTGAGGCGACATGTCGGCCCGGCGGCAGGAGAGCTTCGGGGATTCCCTGCCGCCGATCCCCAAGTTCTCGGCGATAACCCGTTCGCGGAACTCGGCTAGCCCCTCGCCTTTTGCGGAAACCTGTGGAGAATCGCGGGCCGTCGGCGTGACGGGGGAAGGAGGCGCCTAGGGGATCGCACGAGTAGTCGCCCATTTGGGACGGCGTGGCCAGACAGATGGTAGTCACGGCCCCCTGGCCGCGCACGGGTGAACCGCCTTCAGACGTTCCAGCCCCCGCTGACGACGATCTCCGTACCGTTGACGTACGCCGCTTCCTCCGAAATGAGGTAGAGCACCGCCCCCACCACTTCGTCGATGGCGCCCAGTCGCTTCGCCGGAATGCGCTGCGGATCCACCAGGAATTCACCGACCTCGAGGAACCCGGGCGAGACCAGATTCACGGTGATCCCCCACTGCGCCACCTCCCGCGCCAGGGCCCGGGTGATGGCGAATAGCGCGCTCTTGGCCATCCCGTAGACCGGCACCTGCCGGAAGGCGCGGAAATCGGAGCAACCTGCGACGCCGAAGTTCACAATTCGTCCCCAGCCGGCATCCCGCATCAGCGGTATGGCGGCCCTGCACATGAAGAACGCGCTGTCCAGGTTGCTCGCCAGCACGGCGCGCCATTCCTCTGGCGTGGTGTCGATGGCCGATTTCACCAGTAGATCCCCCACCCCGTTCACCAGAACGTCCAGCCGTCCGGCCTGCCGGGCGACCTCTTCCACAACCCGCCGGGCTTCCTCGGCGCGGGTGAGATCCGCCCCAATGGCCACCGCCTCGCCCCCGCGTCTCAGGATCTTCTCGCGGGTCTCCTCCGCGTCTTCCCTGCGCTCGCGATACACGAGCACCACCGCTGCACCGCGCTCCGCGAGGGCCGAAGCGACGCGCCTCCCGATAGGTCCATTCGCGCCCGTCACCACGGCCCAACGGCCCTTCAGATCCAAGCCACCGGCGCTCGGCTCGTCCGTTCTAGCTCGGGGGCCATTCACTGAGCCAGCTCCTGGACTACGTGAGCCAATCAATTCTTCAGGTACCGTTCGAACCACTCCAGCGTGCGTCGCATCCGGTCGCGAATGTGGTTCGGTTCCCGGCTGATGCCGTGCCCCTCCCTAGGATAAACCACAAACTCCACCGGCTTGCCCAGCACCCGGAGGGCTTGCCACATCTCCTTCGAGTTCGCAATGAAAGTGAGTTCGTCTTCCTTGCCGTGGAGAATCAGCACAGGAGTCTCCACGTTCTGCACGTAGAACGCTGGCGAGTGCTCGAGATACGGTTTCAGGTCCTCCCAGTAGTAGACCCCGAAGTACATCTTCTCCCAGGCAGGCTGAATGGAATTGCTCCAGTCGGTGAACAGACTGAAGATCCCGTACATCGACACAGCTGCTTTGAAGCGGTTGGTGTGAGTGATGATCCAGTTGGTCATGTAACCGCCATAGCTTCCCCCGATCACGCCCATCCGATTGCTGTCCGCCACCCCCAGGGCGATCACGTGGTCGACCCCGGCCATGATGTCGCGGTAGTCGCCGCCTCCCAGGTCGTATCGATTCGCCTGGCCGAACCGATCGCTGTAGCCCGAGCTCCCTCGCGGGTTCGGTCCGAGAACGGCGAAACCCCGATTCGCGTACACCTGCCACATGTAGCTCTGCTGGAACGTGTTGCAAAACCGGGAGTACGGGCCTCCGTGCACGGTCAGGATCAGGGGAACCTTCGTTCCCTCCTGGTAGTCGACCGGCAGAACCAAAATGCCTTCGATCTCGAAACCCTCGTTCCTCCACCGAATCACCGTTTGTCGACCCAATCGAAACTGCACCAGATCGGCGCTGAAATGCGTGACGGCCCGAGGTTCCCCTCCGCCTGGGTCGATCACCACCACCTCGGGCAGTGAGAACGCATCCTCCCGGACGGCTGCGAGCGCACCGCTCTTGCTGGCCACCGAATACTGCGAAAAACACGCATCCCCGACCGCGACCGGCGCGATTCGCTTATCCCGGACTCTCACTTTCAAGAGATGATTGGAGGTGCGAATGGCGGCGCTGAAGTAGATCCACCCACCCCGTGGATCCCATACCGGCCTGCGCGCTGCGTACCCGAAGCGGTGCGTGAGACAAGTCGGCCGACCGCTTTCGACCGGGATGACCCACAGGTCCGTCTCGGCGAACTCGATGTCCGGCACCGTCTGAGCCACGTAGACGATCTGCTTCCCGTCCGGCGAAAAGGCCGGGGAGGTTTCCGGACCCGGGAAGTCCGTGAGCTGGCGCTTCTCACCCGTTTCGAGCTCCACCAGCCAGAGGTCGTACTTCTGCTCGTCGTTGTACTCGCCGGTGTAGTTAGTGGCGTAGACGAGCCACTTACCTGTGGGGTCCACATCCAGACCGGAGACGCCCGCGTCCAGCTCGGCGATCCGGCGGCCGCGGTTCTCCCGCAGATCCAGCACCCACAGTTCAAATGGACGGTTCGGCTCGCCCACAACCACCGCGTCAAAACCCTTCGCCCTCTCCTCCCGCTTCCGTCGCTCCTCTTCCGGCAGGGGCTTGCGCGAAATGTAGTAGATGGCCTTCCCGTCGGGCGACCAGACGAAATCCGTCACTCCCGCCGTGGCGTCGGAGACGCGACGTGCTTCCCCTCCGGCTGCAGGGAGCAGCCAGATCTGAGCTCGGTTCTCCTTACGCTGACCCTTCGTGTAGTACGGGCGCGTCGAAAGAAACGCCAAGAACCTACCGTCCGGTGACCACCGGGGATGGTAGTCGTTGCCTACCGAGAAAGTGACCCGCCCCAGATCACGCCCGTCCGTACCCACTACCCAGATAGTGCGCACGAACCGGTTCCGATCCAGGTCGGCCCCCCGCACTACGAAAGCCACCCGCTTCCCGTCCGGCGAAATCACCGGAGAGGAGGCCACCGGCAGACGGAGGTAGTCGTCCACAGTGAGCGGCCGACGCTCTCCACTGAAGCCGACGGAGAGCATTGACCCCGCCACAACGATCGTCAGACACAGCCGCTTGAAGCTCATTGTCCGCTCCTCGCCCTCAGGGCGATTCCGTCCCTCAAGCACTTCAGAGAACAATTCGCATGGTTGTCCCCTTCCCGGGCCTCGACTCCGCCACGAACAGGCGCCCCCGGTGGTATTCCTCCACGATCCGCTTGGCGAGACTCAAGCCCAAACCCCAACCGCGCTTCTTCGTACTGTATCCAGGTCGGAAGATCCTTCGCCGCTCTCTCGCGTCCAGTCCCCTACCGTTGTCCACGACATCGATCTCGACGAGGCGCCCGCGGGCGGAGGCGGCCCTCAGGCGGATCGTGATCACGCCTTCCTCTTTGTCGAGGGCCTCCAAAGCGTTCTTGATCAGATTCTCGACGACCCATTCGAACAGCTCGCGGTTGACCGGCGCCTTGGGCGCCTCCCCGTAGTCCTCCCGGATTTCTACTCGTTTGCCCATCTGCGGAATGCGCCGTCGGAAATAGGCCACGACGTCGGCGAGCACCTGCCGCAGATCGTGCTCTTTCAAGTCCTCGCGGGAACCGATCTGAGAGAAGCGCGCCGCCACTTTCTGCAATCGATTCAAGTCTTGGGCCATATCGTCCGCAATGCGCCGAACTTCTTCCAGGCTACGCGCCGACCGCAGCAACTCCAGCCAGCCCAGCAAGGAGGAGATCGGCGTCCCGAGCTGATGGGCCGTCTCCCGGCTCAGTCCGACCCAGATGAGTTGTTGCTCCGACCGTTTGATGCTGCTGTAGCCGAGGAAAGCCACCAGGAGGAAAAGAGCCACGAGCCCGATCTCGATGTAGGGAAGCCACACGAGCTGAGTGATCAGTTTGGAGTCGCCGTAGTAGAGCTTGCCGATCACGTAGTTCTCGTAGCGCAGAGGGATCGGCTCGATTTCCTTGGCCATCTGCTTCACAATGGCTCGCACCCGGGCCAGGGCTTCGGGACTCCGGTCATTCGGATCCACGTCAATCCCCTTCCAGGCGCTCGGCTCCCCCCGGTTGTCGGTGACGACGATGGGGAAGTTCGTCCGCTGGATGATCTGCTCAAAAATGAAGTTGAGCTCCTCATCGTCCGCTTCGGTGGCGGCGCGTTGGTAGAAGGAAGCGTAGAATTCGAGAATGTCCCGGGCTTCCTTCCGCAATTGCGCCACTAAGCTCTGGGTGTACCACATCAGCCCGGCAATCAGGCCGATTGCCAGCAAGAATAGAATGCCGCGAAAGTGCCTCGAGATACGCCGGGCGATCACAGACAGCATGTCTCAGCCCACATTACGATTTGGACTACGGGGGCAACTGGCGCCGCGCGAACCTCAGGGGGGCGTCCCCGGGGAGCGACGCTGCCCTGTTGCGATTCCTGTTCCCAGACACTAACCCAAAGGGCCGGGACTGTGAGCTCGTGCCAGGTGAACCTCCTCGGTCGCTCGAATCTCGGGGGTTCGCCCGTTGGAGCGAAGTACCTTCCCGCCGATTGCTCCGTCGCCTTCACTCGTTACTGGCATGTCGAAGGGACAGCCGCGAGTGCCCGGGGAAACAGTTGACGGCCCTCCTCGCCGATCAGAACCGTTGCCGCAGCCGCGCCCAGGAGAAGCCGCCCGCCGCCAGCAGTAATAGCGTGGTGCCAACGGTCACCCACAGCCCCACCTTGAACGTCCACGGATCGAAGACGAGCTCCACTTTGTGTTTGCCCGCCGGGACCATCAGCGCTCGCAGGATCAGGTCGGCCCGGTGAATGGGTACGCGCTGTCCGTCCACGTAGGCCTTCCAGCCCGCGGGGTAGTACACCTCGCTCAGGACCAGACACGCAGCACCTTCCGCCTCGCTCTCCACCACGATCCGGTGCGGCGAGAAAGAAACCACCCGCGCCGTACCCCCTGCGCCGCGACGGGGCCTCAGCTCGGGCTCCCCGAACAGCAGGGCCACTCGCCGGGGATCGAAGCCCGGCGACCGAAAGAGCCGGTAGGCCTCCGCCTCGCTCCGGACCACCATCACGCTGTCCACCAGAAATGCCCGAGGCAATGCGTCGGTGTTCTCGACCACGCTCCACTTGCCGCGATGCACCAAGGCGTAGCTGGAATCCGAGAAGGGGTAGAGCGACAGCAAGTAGCGCACGTTGAGCACGTCCAACACCCTGTCGTGCAGGGCTGCCAACGAGCGATCGACCCTGGCGGGATCCGCCTTCTCCAACGCGTAGCGGTTGCCCCGCGCCACCACGCTGTAGTACCGAGTGAGGAACAGGGGCAATCCTAAGCGATTGCGGTCGGCGATGCGGGTGCTGTCGAGAAACGCCTGGTAGATTCTCAGTTTCGCCGCGTGGTACCCGTAGATGTTCTGCAGGAAGTGGCGCGCGTACCAATTGGGGGGCCGAGTGTCCGCCACCGGGAAGATCCGAAACACTCCCTCACGGTTCTTCAAGAACTGCACGGCGGAATCCGGTCGAAAGTAGGCTTCTTCGCTCGCCTTCGGTTGCGGGTCGAGCAGGCGGTGACTCACCGGCCAGAGGTCCAGCACGAGCAACAACAGGGCCCCTGCGATCAACCAACTGCGGTCCAACTTCTCTCGCAGGTACGCCAGCACAAGCGCGGAGAGCGCGCCCACCAGTGCGATCATCTTGAGCGCATCCCGCAAGGCCATGTCGTAGGCCTGCAGTCGCGCCTGCGCAGAAGGCACCTTGCCCGACTGGGCGATCGCGTTCAGGATTGCGGACTTGCCGAGGAGAACCACGAGAAACAGCAGGGCCGCAAGCCCGGCGAATCCGAACACAGTGTAACGGACCCGTCGGTCGTCGGCGCCGCGGTATTTCTCCAGCAGTTCGTGAAAGCCGGCCCCGGCCAGAAACAGGAGCGAGATCTCCATCAAAATCTGGATCATCACCGGGACCCGGAATTTGTTGAAGAAGGGGAGCCACTTGAACATCGGCCCGTAGAGCACCGGGAGATGACGGCCGAAGGACACCACGAGGGAGAAAACCGCCAGCGCGAACAGGAACCAGGTCCAGTGATCTCGCCGGGTCACGAGGGCCAGGGCCGCGAAGAACAGGACCGTGACGCCGAAGTACATCGGGAAATCGGTGAACGGCATCGGCCCCCAATAGGTGCGGCCACCGAAACCGAAGTAAGAGGGAATGAAGAACGTGAGCATCTCCTTGGGCGCGAAGGACCAACCCGTCGCGTACGAATACGAAAGACCGCCCTGGGCACCACCGCGAATGCTGTAGTGGCTGTACTCGTACACGCTCAGGTACAGCCATGAGGACATGATTACGCCCACCAGGATGGCGCCCGCCACCAGCACCAGGCCCATCGCCAATCGTCGGTCGAGCTCCCGCCGCGCAGCTCGCCACCCCACGAGCCACAAGCCGTACAGGCCGATCATCAGGAACGTGTAGTAGCTGATCTGAACGTGGGCGCGCATTAGCTGAAGACCCACCGCCAGAGCCGTGGCGCAGAACAACAGCAGCGTTCGGCGCTCCAGCAGCTCATCCACCAGGAACAGAATCAGCGGGATCAGGGCGACCGCGTTCAGCTTCGTGCCGTGGCCGAAGGCCGCGTAGGCCACCACCTGGGGCAAAAGCACGAGCCCGAGGGCCGTGAAAGCCCCCGCCTCCGGCCGGATACCCTTCTTGCGCAGGTAGAGAAACGCGAACAGACCGAAGATGAAGTAGTTCACCAAGCGAAACAGGAAGTCTCCCCCAGGCAGCAGCTTCGCCGGGATCCAGAGGACGATCCGAAACAGGTCGGTCAGCAAGTCCACGTACGGAGCCGCGTTCAGGCTGGCGAAGGAGGGCATCCCGGAGAAAATGTAGGGATTCCACTTGGGATACTCACCCTTCGACAGCATCTCCCGAATGAAGGGCTGGAAACTTTTGGAAGCCAGCGTGTCCGGCGGCAGCAAGGTCCGGTTGTAGAAAACTACTTCCCCGTAGAAAGCAAACAGAAGCAGCACCAAACCCAGGACTACCGTCCAATTGGGGTGCTTCCGAAAGAAAGGCTCCCGTTTCGCCTGCGCCGCTGGTTTGCGCTTGGCTCTCTCTTTCGCCCTCTTCTTGGCGCTCATTCCCTCCTCCAGCCATGATCCCTACGCCCGACCGCGGGACCCATCCCGCGGATTCGTCATCGCCTCCCAGGGCACGAAAGACCGCGCGGTGGGACACCGACCGCAGCAGTCCCTGCGCGAATCGTCCGGTACCGCACCTCCACCCGGTTCAACTCCTTCTCACGCTCACTTCTTCCAGCACCCCCGCCAGCTTCCGTGTGAGCTCTCGCCGGTCGAACGCCCGCACCACCTGCTCCGGCGGCGTGGGCAACCGGCCATCCTCCCACCGCGCGAAGATCTCCCGGAGTGCCCGGATCGCCCCCTCCAGATCCCCGGGGGCCACTACCCAACCCAGCCCGTTGTCGAGGATCAGGCGAGCTGCTTCCCCTTCCGGGGGAGCCAACGCCAGCACCGGTTTTCGAGCCCCAATGTACTCGAACAGCTTGCCCGTCAGCACCCCTTTGCTCGCCGGCATGTCGTCCACGATCAGCAGAGCCACGTCCGCGGAGAGCAGGCGCGCCACCGCTTCGCGGTGAGAGACGTAGTCGTGAACCTCCGCGACACCGCCGATGAGCCCCTCGATTTCCTCACGGATGTT
>CAYXFI010000018.1:0-6654 GCA_964464205.1 uncultured Cytophagia bacterium | reverse complement strand
GCGTCCCCGGATGCCGCGGTCCGTACAGCGAGCCGCTGTAAATCAGCGTCAGCCGATTGTCCCGTGGCGCCGGGCGTACATTGGCCAGATCTTCGGGATCGTAGCCGTTGTGGACCAATACCCACCTGCGGTCCCGACACTCCGGATGGCGGCTGAGCAAATCCTCACGGACTCCCTCCGAGACGGTGACCACCCGATCGGCCGTGCGCACGACCCGCCCCTCAAGCGCCAGGTCGATCCGTCTTGCCAAGCCCGTGCGGCGAGGGGCCGAAATCCAGTCGACCCAGGAATCGCGAAAATCCGCCACCCAGGGTTTTCCGCTCCGTTTGGCCAACCACCAGCCGATCAGGTGGCACGTGTAGGGCGGAGCGCTGGAAACAATCGCCCGCACCTCTGGGTTCAGCGCAGCGGGCAGACCCGCGGCCACGGCAAAGGGCAACCAGGCCACGCGAGCGTCGGGAATGAAGAACGTACGGCGAACCCACTCGGAAACCCGCTCCGCGAAACGGGCTTTTTCCTCCTCTCCCCGGGTCAGGATGGCCACATCCAGATGCTGCACGTCCGTCTTCCCGGTCAGCCGACGGTAGACCTCGTACGGCTCGACGATCCGGGAACGGATCACCCGCGTCCCCGGCGGCACCTCAGCCACGAGGGACGGGTCGAGCGTGGGGTAATCGGCGTTCAGCGCCGTGAGCACCACCGGCTTCCAGCCGAAGTTGGGCAAGTATTTGACAAATTTCAAGACCCTCTGAACGCCGCTCCCACCCGCTGGCGGAAAGTAGTAGGTGACCAGCAAGACGGCTCGCTCGAGGGTTCGAGGTTCGCTGCGTTCCAATTCAACTTCTCCGCTTCGGAAACGGGCCGTGTCAACTGGGATTGGCGGGCCTCACGCAGTCGTCAGCTCCGCAACCAGTTCTTCCAACGCGTCTACGAAGCGACCCCACGACATGCGTTCCCGCACACGCCGAATCTCCGCCGCCCAGTCCACCCGGTCGCGCACTTCCAGAAAGCGCAGGATCGCCGCCGCCAGAGAGCTCGGATCCTCGGGATCGGCCAGGAAGCCCGTTTTCCCCTCCTCCACAACTTCCGGTAGTCCGCCTACCCGCGTTGTCACCACAGGACGCTCGTGGGCGTAGGCCATGGGCACGATGCCACTCTGAGTGGCGCTCCGGTACGGCAGTACAACCACATCCGCCGCTGCGAAGTACAGGGGAACCTGTTCGTTCGGCACGAAAACATCCCGCAGTACCACGGCTTCCGTCACACCTAACTCTTCGGCGACTCGCCGGAACGTGCCGACTGGCTCGTAGAACTCACCTGCCACGAGCACCCTCACCTGTCTGCGTCTAAGCACTTCCGGCAGGGCGCGGAGCAGAACGTCCAAGCCCTTGTAGCGCCGCACGTACCCGAAGAAGAGAAGCACCGGAACATCTGCGGGCAACCCGAGCCGCCGCCTGGCCTCCGCCTTGCGGGGCAAATCCGCCACTTCGGTGACCGGGTGCAGGATCCGCCGGTATCGCGCTTGTCGGCGCATCCGCAGCAGATCCCTCTCCACCGCCTCCGACATGACCACGAACCCGTGGCCCGACGCCAGGCCGTACCGATTCAGCAGATCCGCACCGGGCTGGCGCTCGTGGGGCGTGAGATTGTGGCAGATCCACACTACCTTCACCCGGGTGGCAAGGCGGGTGAGGTAGCCGATGGTTCCATAGCAGGGAGCGAAGAAGGGCATCCAGTGGTGGAACACCAGCACGTCCGGATCGTGCCGGGCAACCCAATCGGCGGCCCGAAGCCAAGTGACAGGCTGGATCGAATCGAGGACGGGAACGGCCGGGATCTTCTCCGCCTCCTCGCTGAGATCCCGCTGCGTTCGGCCGGGGAACAGAAAGTCGGGATATTGCCGGCGGAAGTTCAGCGCAACCACCTCGTGGCCACGGGCCACTAGCAACCGGTAAAGGCGCGCATTGAACTGGGAAATCCCTCCGCGGAAGGGGTAGGCCGGACCTACGAGGACGTACCGCATCCCTCTACTCGTTCAGGGACTCGCGGACCACGTAGGGCATCCGCTCTCTCTGGGTCTCCGTGATCATCTCCCCAATGAGGCCGATCGAGACGAACTGGATGCCCACGATGACGAGGAGCAACCCGAGAAACAGCAGGGGACGGTTGCTCAGGTACACAGAGGCGAAGATCCGCTGGTAGGCCAGATAGGCCAGAATTACGCTCCCCACCGCGGCCGAAATCAGCCCGGGCATCCCAAAGAAGTGCAGTGGACGCTTCCCGTATCGGGTGAGGAAAAGCACCGTAATGAGATCGAAGAGTCCGCTCTTGGCACGGGCAAATCCGTATTTGCTCCGCCCGTACCGTCGGGGGCGATGCTGCACCACCTTTTCCGTGACGCGAAACCCCTGCCAGTGCGCAAGAGCGGGCAGAAACCGGTGCAATTCGCCGTACACCTGGATCGCTTCCACCACCTCTTTGCGGTAGGCTTTGAGGCCGCAGTTGTAGTCGTGCAAGCGGAGGCCGGCCACCAGCGACGTAGCCCAGTTGAACAATTTGCTGCTGATTCGCTTCCCCAGAGGATCCCGGCGCTTGCGCTTCCAGCCGTTCACCAGGTCCCACCCCTCTTCGATCTTCGCCACCAGCCCGGGGATCTCCGCGGGATCGTCCTGCAGATCGGCGTCCATGGTGATGATGATCCGACCCCGTGCTTTGCGGAAACCGTAGGCCAGCGCTGCCGCCTTTCCGAAGTTGCGGCGAAAGGAGAACGCCCGAACTCGAGGGTCGGCCGAGGCGAGTTCTCGCAGCACGTCCCAGGATCCGTCCGTGGAGCCATCGTCCACGAAGACGAGCTCGTACGGCTTGCCCACGTTGGCCAGTACGGATGTGAGCTCCTCGTGCAACTCGCGGAGGGATTCTCTCTCGTTGAAAAGCGGGATGACTACGCTGAGTTCAGGGGGTTGTTCCGCATTCGGCAAGCCTCGGACCTCCCTTCGTTGCCTCGCAGGCCACAAACCACTGAGTCAGGGGCACGCGCCGCGCCGACGAGGGGACCCTTATCCGGTAGCGGTCCCAGCGAATCCGCCCGTTCACCCGCATTTCCTCAAACGACAGGGCTGCACGAATCCCGCGGGCCTCCGAACGGGCCCGCACCAAACCGGGCAATCTCACTCCTTTGGTCCCCCGATAGCCCTCATACTCCAAGTCCACCCGGGCACCCGTCCACTCAATCCTCGCCCGACGTAGATCTCCCCACTCTCGACTGAGGAACGCCCGGAGGTGAGACACGCCGCTCGCCGCGTCCACCCGAAGTTCCTCCCCGCCGTAGGCAGACACGTCAGCCGTCTGGTTGCAGGACAACGGCGGCGCGCCCAGAATCAGCCTGCTCGCCGCAGCTCGCCACCGCGCCACGTCCTGACCCGCCGTTGCCGTGCCGGCATAATAGACGGTGTTTTGGGTCGGCACGTACGTCCACAGCGTGTCGCCCACTGCGTACAGGGTGAGAACCCGGATCCCGAGCGGCCCCCGCAGGTCTAGCACCATCGCATCCGCCCCGAAGTCCAGCGCCAGTCGACCAAAACCACTCAGATTGCCCCAGGGCGACTCTGCCACGTAGCGTATCTGGCCTTCGAACGTCCTCAGTTTCCCCCAGCGCGACTCCAGCCTGCGGCAGATCTCCGCCCAGCCCATCCGCGTGTCCAGTGCCAGCCTGGGAGCCCGGCCCGCGCATCCAAGGCCCGACGTGAGTCCCGCCAGCACGACTCCCACCCCAAATGCCCGCAACCTCTTCCAGCTACCCGTGTACCCGATCATTCTCCGATCTTCTCGCTCAAATGCTGCCGGCTCGAGTCCAGATCCAGGGCCTTCCGCCAAGCGTTGCGGGCTTGTTCCATTTCGCCGAGTTTCTCGTACACGTCCCCCAGGTGCTCAAAGACCTCCGCCGAATCGCTCCTCAACTCCGCGGCCTTTCGAATGTACTCCAGGGCCTCGTCGTACCTGCCCATCTTGTACAAGATCCAGCCCATTGTGTCGAGGAACGCACCGTTTCGTGGCTGAGCCTCCAGAGCTTTCTGCGCCATCTCGTACGCCTCCTCCAGGCGTTCCCCGCGCACCGACAGGCTGTAGGCGTAGTTGTTCAGGGCCGTGGGATGATCCGGTTGCAGCTTCAGTGCCCTTCGGTAGAGGGAGTCCGATCGCTCGAAATCGCGAAGCTCGTCGTAGGCCGCCGCCAAACCGAGCAGGAAATCCAGGTCGTCCGGCTCGAGCTCGACGGCCTTCTCGAGGTACGGCAGGGCCTCTTCGGTTCGCTTGGCGCGATTCAGCGTGTTGCCGAGCAGGAAATTGAGCTGGGCATCGTTCGGAAACCGCCGGACCGCTTCGCCGAAGACCTGTTCCGCGTCCTCCAGGCTATCGAGGCGGAGATAGATCAGACCGCTCAGGATCCACGTGCCAGCAAAACCGTCTTCCAGCTCGCGGGACGTGCGCAGGAACTTCAGGGCCGGAGCCCACTCGGAGCGGATGTAGTACAGCCTTCCCAGTGCGAAGTAGGGCCTCCAGTCCTTCGGGAACGCTTTGACGGCGCGCTGCAGAATCTCCTCGGCGCGAGTCGTGTCCCCCGCCGACAAATGTAGGTCGGCCAGCTCCAGCCGCGCCGCCACGTTCGTCGTGTCCCTCGCGACCCACTCCTCAAATAGACTCAGCGCCTCCTCGAGCCGACCCTGCCGGACCAGCAGGTCCTTGGTTCGCTCCACAAGCTCTTCAGACCATCCTTCCCGCAGGCCAGCTCGCAGGTCTTCGATGGCTGCGGCAGTGTCGCGCCGGGCCAGGTGTACCGCCGCAAGGGAAACGTACACGGCCGGCTCCTTGGGGAAGCGCGCCGTGAGCTCGCGGAACAGCCGCTCCCCTCGCGCTGTGTCGCCCTGCTGGATGTACAGCCGCCCCAACTGGAGCCACAACTGCACCTGGCCGGAGTCGCGGCGGACTTCTTCCTCCAGGAGCTCAATCGCTGAATTCCACTCCCCCTGCATGATGTACACGTCGTGGAGACGGCGCCGAACCTGCACAAAATCGGGATGCTGTCGGATCGCCTCTTCGAGGAACAACTGGGCCTTCGCGGTGTCGCCCTGCTCGATGAACATGTCTGCAAGGCCCATGTACGGGCGCTCGTCCTTCGGCTGCTGTCGGACAGCCCTGTACAGCAAAGTCTTAGCCTGGTCCGCGGCACCCCGCTCAGCGAACATCTGCGCCAGTTCCAAGTACTCATCGATGCCGATCTGCCGCCTGCGCCCCACCCAATCGATTACTTCGATCGCCCGGTCGGGGTCTCCCCTGCCCACCAGCAGCGCCACAAGGTTCCCCAGCACATCCGGATCGTCCGGATCAATACGGATGAGTTTCTTCAGGACCCATTCGGTCCGGTCGTACCGTCGAGAGCGCTGGTAGAGATCGGCCAGCAGGCGCAACGCCTCGGCGTTCGTGCTGTCCAGCGCGATGGCCCGCTGCAGCATCTTCACGGCGCTGGCGACCTTGTGCAAGCGCAAGTAGTTCTCCGCCACCGCCTGGTACAGTGAACTAGAGGTGGAATCGTAGAGGAGAGCCTCCTGGTACTCGATGAGGGCCGACCGCGCATCGCCCAGGACTTCGTACAGAGCACCGCGGAACACGTGGTGAAGCGCGACCGGGTTGGCATGCCGGAGGCGCGGGGCTTCACGTCCGACCCGGACCTTGCCGGGGGCGTGGGCGCACCCCGACAATTGGAACATCGAAAGTAACGACAGGAACCAGACAACGAACCGGAATCGGACCATCGATCGCTCCAGCATCCTCAAACAGAGGATTTCAGCAGACGGCGCCACAAATCCGCCACCGGATTCCGTTCGTAGTAACCCCTCTCACGGGCTCGCCGCCGAAAACGTCCGAACCCAACCTCTTTTGCTCCGGACAACGACCGCTACAGATGGGCTTACAAGCAAGACGAACTCAAGGCTCGCCCAGAAACGCACGCCAAGGACTCCCAGCGTACCGACGCGCATTTGAGACCGTGAGGGAATGCCCGACCGCCCTCGGTGCGACACTCCAGGCAATCTCCGCCACTGGGGAGCATTCGTTACAGTTATTCTCCGAGGCCCCGAGAATGTTCCGCGGCTCCGAGGCCCATCCCATCAACGCCGCCGATGGGAACCTTCTGCGTTCCGCTTCCCCTTGAGCGCCTGCTAATTTACCACTGCCCGCCCCTTTTCCAAAAAGAAATTGGTCCACCCACCGCTCCCGACCTCGTGTTGCAAGTGGACTCAGCTTTCTGTAGATTGTCGATGAAATTCGTGGAGACTTGCGGCAGCGAGGGCAGCCAGAGCCGGAAACACGAGGTAACGGACAGGGCAGCAGCTCCAACCGTGACGCCCGTGGGAGAGCTCCGCCCCTTGGGGACGGTCGCTTGGCTCGAAGAGAGTCGCAAGTGACGGCCCCCACAGGCGTGCTTCTCCCCACGAACGAAGTAGCCACGGCTGGAGCTGCCCTTCTGCGAAGACCCGAATAGGGCTACGGCGACCGGGAACCGGCTCACTCTCAGAACTGATCGTTCGGAACCGCGTTCGGTCGAAGAGGTACTCAGACCGTTTCGGGTAGAAGCCCGTCTATCCCTCGCGGCGGGGAGGT
>CAYXFI010000017.1:0-22788 GCA_964464205.1 uncultured Cytophagia bacterium | reverse complement strand
GTCCGCAGGGCGACACGGGACTGACGGGGCGGAAGACCATCGTCGACACCTACGGCGGCGTGGCGCGCAATGGCGGCGGCTGTTTTTCGGGGAAGGATCCTACGAAAGTGGATCGCTCGGCCTCCTACGCGGCTCGCTGGATCGCGAAAAACGTGGTCGCAGCGGGTCTGGCGAAACGCTGCGAAATCCAGATCGCCTACGCGATCGGTGTGGCAGAACCGGTCTCCATCAGCGTCGACACATTCGGCACGGGCACGATTCCCGACGAGGACATCGAGCGACTCGTCCAAAAGAATTTTGATCTCACACCAGCGGGCATCATTGAGGCTCTCGATCTGAGGAGACCCATCTATCGCAAGACTGCCGTGTACGGCCACTTCGGACGCGAGTTGAAAGAGTTTACCTGGGAGAAGACTAACCGCGTCAAAGATCTGCAAAAGGGATTGTGAAAAGGGCGGCGATTCGCCGAAGTCGAGCGAATTCTGCCCGTTGAGACGCCCGCGTGTTCGGCGGGCGTCTTCGTGTTCGCGGACGCCGTGCACTGAGAGATGAGTGCTAACCAGGAACGGAATCGGGAGGTAGGACTGTGGACTACGATGTCAAGGATCTGAATCTGGCTGACGAAGGCAAACTGAGGATCGAGTGGGCGGATCGGGACATGCCGGTGCTCGCGAAGATCCGCGAGCGCTTTGAGAAGGAGAAGCCCCTGGCCGGGAAACGGATGGCCGCATGCCTGCACGTGACCGCGGAGACGGCCAATCTCGTTCGAACGCTGAAGGCGGGTGGCGCTGACGTCGTTCTGTGCGCGAGCAACCCCTTGTCCACGCAGGACGACATTGCTGCGGCACTGGTGAGACACTACGATATCCCCGTCTTCGCGATCAAGGGAGAGGACAACGAGACCTACTACGAGCACATTCGCAAGTGCATCGCTCACCGGCCCGTGATCACGATGGACGACGGAGCTGATCTGGTCTCCAACATCCACGCCGACTACCCGGACGTGGCGCAACAGGTGCTCGGTAGCATGGAGGAAACCACCACGGGGGTGATCCGGCTGCGCGCCATGGAGCGGGACGGTGCTCTCAAGTTTCCCGTCATTGCCGTCAACGATGCGGAGACCAAGAACCTCTTTGACAATCGGTACGGTACCGGTCAGTCCACGGTGGACGGGATCATTCGTGCCACCGACATCCTTCTGGCTGGCAAAGTTGTAGTAGTGGCGGGATACGGCTGGTGCGGCAAAGGTTTCGCGATGCGGGCCCGCGGCATGGGCGCTAACGTCATTGTGACCGAGGTGAATCCGATCCGTGCATTGGAAGCGGCGATGGACGGCTACCGGGTGATGCCCATGATCGAAGCGGCTGAGGAAGGGGATCTTTTCTGCACCTTGACCGGGAACTACCACGTGATCCGCCCCGAGCACATCGAGCGGATGAAGGACGGAGCTATCCTTGCCAATTCCGGCCACTTCAACGTGGAGATCGATATCAGGGGACTTGAGAAGATGGCAACGAAAATCCGCAAAGGGGTGCGACGGTTCGTAGATGAATACACCCTGCCGGATGGGCGACGGGTGTATCTGCTCGCCGACGGTCGACTGATCAATCTGGCCGCCGCCGAAGGACATCCGGCATCAGTGATGGACATGAGCTTCGCCACGCAAGCCCTCACGGCCGAATGGGTGATAGGGAACGCCGGCAAGCTGGAAGTGAAGGTGCATCGGGTGCCCAGAGAAATCGAGGATTGGATATCGACTCTCAAGCTGGAAACAATGGGCATCTCGATCGACGAGCTGACACCCGAACAGGTCAAGTATCTCAAGTCGTGGGAAATGGGGACCTGATCGACGGACGTAGTGGAACGAGCCGAACCAGGCGAGATGCCCCGGGGGTGCGTGTTGAGCGCACCCCTTTTCCTTTTGGGGTGTTAGCTCGTCGCTCGGAGGAGCGAGGGAAGCCGCAGAGTTGCACCTTCGAGCGAGATGACGCCCCTTCTAGAGAGGCCTGAGGTGTCGCGCGCCCCGCGACGTGCCGTGGGGGAGAGCAACGGCCCGTTTCTTGGGTCGGCGGGTGCGCGGTCTGAGCGCCGGATCGAACCGGGCCCGGTCCAAAGTCTCCGGGAGCTTGGGAGAGAGACGCGACCGGCTTGGCGGGAGAAGCCCCCTGGGCCGTCCGGCGCGCGGGGGCCGATGCAGTGTTTGCGCCGATTGTGGGTGTGGCGCGGTGTCGTCCCCCGCACAGGCAGCAGTGCGTTTGGTCGGGCTCTTTCGCGAGTTCCCGGTATTTTGTGGTCTCCAACGGTGCTTTCTCCTCGCTGATCAGTTGGAGCGTCCCTAGTCAAGCGCAGGATGGCACCGGACGGTTCCGGACTTCGCCTCCGGGGCGGCGGTGGGGACGGAACCGCCTCGGGATTCCAGGTTTCGCACTCCCCGGCCGTTCGCTTAGCTGTGCTTGACGAGCCGCCTTTTCAGTCTGCGAATCTCGGCCGCCAGGACGGAGGCCCATCGCAATGAGCGCAGAGGTCGTTTGGCCCAACCTACCTCGGAACGCGGTGGTGGAACCACCGATTTGTTCCGGTCCCTCAATCCGATGCGGATCGGCGGGGAGGGCTTGCTCATTTCCGCCTTTTCGTCCCCCGGGTTTCGTCCCTTCCGCTCTGAATCTCCCTTGCATGCGGATCTCCGTTCAGTCCCGCAGGGGCGTCTTCAAGTTACACCGAGCGGCGACGATAATGAAATGTGGCACCTCTTGGTAGGGCAACCAAATATCGGCAGAGGAGCACCCATGAGAGTGTTTGCATCGTGCCGAGGAATTGGAGTGATAGCCGGCTCGTGCGCAGCCCTGACTGTGTTTCTGGCACAGGGCTGCAGCGTGGAAAAGCCGGTGGCGCCCAAATGGGACACCACCCTTGCCGTCCCCCTGATCGACAAGACCTTCACGGTCCGGGAGCTCATCGAGGACGAGGAGAACCTCTACGTCGACGGCGAGGGGGTGGTCAACTTCTCCGTCGAGAAGACGCTTGACCGCTACTACGTGGGGGAGAAGCTGAAGGTGAAGGGGATCGAAAAGGAGTTGTCGGCGTCGGTTGGCAGCTTCGAGATCAATGCCCCCGACACGGTGTCCATCACGGTTACGCTGGGAGAGATCTTCCCTCCGTCCAGGGACATCCCGCCCGGGCAGACGACGGTCATTCCAGCTTTCACATTCGAGTCGGAGCCGAAAGAGGCGGATCGCTTCAAGACGTTCCAGTACGTGAAACTGGAAAGCGGCTGGCTCGAGGTGACAGTGGTGAACGATCTTCCGATCACCCTCGGGTCTCCCCCGGAGCATCCGCTGACAGCCAAGATCTGGGCCGAAAGTCCTACCGGCGAACCTCTCGAGGTGGTCGAGTACAGCCAGTCGGTTCCAGCGTATTCTCAGCGGAGCCAGGTAATCGACCTCTCCGGTCACTATTTGCCCAACCAGTTCTACATCGTCGTGGCTGGCGGCTCGCCGGGAAGCGAGGGTCAAGAAGTCGAGGTGAATCCAGATTGGGGTTTTTCCCTCAGAATCTTCTTCCACGATCTACGGGTGGAGGAGGCCGTAGCGAAGGTACCCGAGCAGGAGATCCAGCGCGAGGATTCGTTCCCGATCAAAGACACCCTGGCTATTCAGGAAGCCAGGATCAAGCGCGGGAGCATCCGGGTTCAGTTCTGGAATTCGCTCCCCATAGGCGCAGTCGTGAGCTACGAATTACCAGATTTTCAGCAATTTGACCAACCTCTCCGAGGGGAATTCGATTTGGCTCCCCAGGCCTACTCCGATGAGGTCATTGACCTGTCGGGGGTGATGCTGCGCACAGCGAAGGGTGGCAAAGCCGGTGAGCAGGAGCTGCGCTTCCACTGGAATTTCCGGACGGAGAGCACCGGCGAGACGATGATCCATTTGAGCAAGGAAGACAGCGTGCGGGCGCGGATCACCACCGATGAGATCGTCTTTTCGGAGATCACCGGCGAACTCGGGCGGGTCCAGGTGGACTTCGAGCCCATGGCTCGCAACTTCAAGGTGCCCAAGCAAATCGATTCGCTGAATTTCCAGGCGGTGAACCTGGATCTGAGCCTCAATCACACACTCGAGTTTCCCGCGCGCGCTCACATTGTGATCGAAGGCATGAACGACGACGGCCGCGTGGCTCAGCTCGTGCTGGAGCCACAACTGGACCCCGCTCCTGCCGAGGGTTCGCGGACGGATCACTTCGTGATCAATCAGGACTACCCCGGGCTGCGGGAATTCCTTGGGATCTTGCCTTCGTCGATTCTGGTGAACGGCTACGTGGAGATCGGCGCACCTGGCTGGGTAGCTACAGTCAAAGCGACGGACTGGGTCGAAGGGGCGGTGGCGATTAGTGCACCCGTGGCGGTGAGCATCCCGGAGCAAACGACGCGGAGCAAGGTGGACAGCCTGAAGTCAAGCGCTGAGGACCGAAAGGATGCCCTCGATTTTCTCCGCCAGGTACGATTGGTCGCGGAGGTGGAGAATCGGCTACCGGTGGGAGCGAGCGTGCAACTGAAATTCGCTCGGGAGGACTCTCTCGTCTTTGACGAACCGGATGTGATCGTGGGGCCGATCACGCTGGAAGCGGCGCTCGCTTCCAACCAGGGCCAGATGGCCAAACCCGCGAGCAGCACGATCGAGTTGAGTCTGGACGAAGCTCAGCTCGACTTTTTCCGGCTGGACCCCATTTTCACCGGGATCGAGGTCTACCTGCCCGGAACAAACGGCCAGGTGGCAGTGCTAAGGGCAGAGGATTACTTGAGAGTGCGCGCCTATCTTCAGGTGCAGGTGCTCGTTCATCAACCCGAGGACGCAGGGGATTAGTCCAGAACACGGCGGCCGTGGACGGCCCTGATGAGTGAGAACCGACCGGGGCGTCACCGTCGCCGCAGCAACTGGCGGAAACTGGGGCGCTCGAAGGGGCAGGGCCAGGGCGTCGTCATCGGCTCGCAAGAGAGGCTCACGGTTTGGTCGGTGGCGGTTCGGCGGAGCAGCGAATCCAGAGCACTGGTCGTCCGCGGTGGAGGTCCGCGCGGGCGGATCGTGATTTCTCGATGAGCTGGGTTTGAACGGGTTTCTGAGGGGTTGTTCTGGTGGGGAGGAAAGTTGGCGCGGGCTGGGTGGGCTGAGACGGGTAACCATGCGACGCCGGAATGCCCCTTGGTGCCCCGTCAGCGCGCGTGAAGCGGTATTTCGGAAGTTGATGTGTGCCGAACGGAGCGGTCGGAGGAACCATGCACGGGATGAATGCCAACGCTCGACGATCAACCTGGGCAGGGCGGGTGGAATCCACTGCCAGGCCTGTGATCATCCTTCTCGTGATGAGTCTGACGGGCCTGTTACCTCGGCTGGCCACGGCTGGTTTTCGTACGCAGCCCAGGATTCTGGGAATGGCCAGTGCCGGCACTGCCACGGCCACCGGGGTAGAGGCAATTCTGACCAACCCGGCCAATCTCGGAATGCCGGGCCAGAAGCAGTTCGAACTCCATCTGTTCGGGCTCGGTGCGTACCTGTACAACAGCTCGATCTCGGTCGATTTCTACAACCGGTACAACGGTGATTCCCTGGATGCCGACGAGAAAGAAGACATCCTCTCGCGGTTCCCGGACGATGGTTGGAAGATCGGGGCGCAGGTTGAGCTGCCGGTACTGGCTGTGCGGGTGGGGAGATTTGGCTTCGCTGCGGCGGCGGCGCTCCAGGGGCAGCAGGCCATTCCGAAGGAGCTGATCCGGCGGCCCCTCTACGGAATTGAGATGCACCGGACCTACCCGCTCGGCCCCTTCACCGGGTCGGCTGTGGCCTACGTCCGATACACTCTGGCGTACGCGCACCCAATCGAAGTTGCCCCGTTTGACGCGTTCGCAGTAGGCGCTGGTGTCAGTTTCCTGCAGGGACTGGCGCACGCTGAGATCCTGGAGGCGGACGGCTATTTCACGAACGACTATTTGGCCGAGGTCGAGTGGCGCTTGCGCGCTCGCACGGGATTCAAAGGCTCGGGATTTGGTCTCGACCTGGGCGCCGCTGCCGTTCGGAAGAACTGGCGTTTCGCGGTTGCTTTCACACCGCTGTTCAGCAAGATCTCGTGGAAGAGCAGAACCGAGGAACAACGGATCTGGATCCGTGCCGATTCCATCAACGTCGTTCGCTTGGATACTCTCGATGCCGACGAGGTTTTCGACAAGGGAGACAGCAGCTATTCGGTGGGAGCATTTGGCACTTCGCTGCCCGCCGGTCTGACCATCGGGGTGGCCTACCAGTGGCGCAAACTGTTACTGGCCTTCGACTACCACCAGTGGTTTCGCAACCGGTACGCCTGCTCCACCTCGCCTGAGTTCGCTTTCGGAGTGGAGTGCCGGTATGTTTCGTTCTTCCCCGTGCGGGCTGGATTCGCTCTCGGCGGAGGCAAGGGTTTCCGGCCGACCTTCGGTTTTGGAATCCACGTGTTGGGGATCCGCTGGGACTTCGCCTTCGGTGGGCTGGGAAGTCTGATCCCCTCCCACATGCGGGGTATCGGTTTCGCGACGAGCTTGCGAATCGCACGGTAGGCAAAGTAGGCAAAGGGGAACCACCGTCGAGCGTGGAACCTCTTAACCTGCGCGTCACCCCCGAATGAAAAAGCCCCCCGGCCATTGAGGCCGAGGGGCTTTCGCCTTCCTGGCTCGTGCTTCCCCTGCCCTGGTGTTATTTCAGCAGCAGCACCTTTTGCGTAGCGCGGAAGTTCCCGGCTTCCAGGCGGATGAGGTAGACGCCGCTGGGCACCTGCAGACCGCGCTGGTCTGTGCCGTCCCACACTGCGCTATGCGTACCCGCGGGTTGGACCCCGTTCACGAGGTTCTTCACGTGCCCTCCGAGCAGGTTGTACACCTGCAGCTTAACTTCCGTACGGACGGGCAGCTGCCATTCGATCTGTGTCGTCGGATTGAATGGATTCGGATAGGCAGGACGGAGAGCGAAGTCCTTGGGCACGCTGGCCGTGGGTTTTTCCTGGGAAACCGCTGTGATTTCTTTCACGTCCATCCCCAAGAGCTGGAAATTGATGCCGGTGGTTTCGCCGTCGCCCACGTCTACCGCCGTGGCTTCGCCGGGAATTTGGGTCGCGAATGGAAGCGGCAGGAACAGCGGAATCAGATCATCCTCGTAGTCCTCCGCGAATCCGTGGCGGATGATCGCCAGCCCCAGTCCGTACAGGTCAATTCCCCACAGATCGATCGGAGGAACGGGCACGTTGTTGTACCACAGATCCCCGTACAATGTGGGCAGCTCCGGCAGCGGCCCGACGTTCAGCCCGGAAAGATCGGGTAGTCCGCCGCCCTCGCCTATGATCGGGAGCTCCTCGCCCAAAGGCTGTCCTTGCATGGCGAGCATGAGCAGATTCCCGATCGCGAAGGTTCGCACGTAGTAGTTCCCGGGACGTAGACCCACGATGCGGTACGTATCTTCCGGTGTCGTGGGCTGCATGCTGCTCAGGTCGAACCCGACGGCGCCCATGCCCACGGCGTGCCCCGTTTCGTCGTAGGCCACGACGAACGCGCCGCTAACGGGAACACCAGTGGAGGCATCCTGCACGGTGCCGCTGATGGAGCCCGGCGCCGTTTCGAGCACGATGTCCGTCTGGACCACATCTCCGCCCACGAGGTCGAAGGCAGTGGATGCCGGGTCCCCGAAAGTAGCACCGCCCCCCGCGTACGTGGCTGCGTAGCCGTACACGATCGGCAGAGCGACCACTTTGTATTGTCCCGGGATCAGGTTGCGGATCTTGAAACCTCCGGGGAACTGCGCGAAGGCGTAGTCCGCCAGCTTGCCGGAGTTGGCCTCGAAGGCGAGCACCGGGAACTTGTGAAGCGTGTCAGCACCCACGGGTGCGCCGTCTGGGAATTTGACGAACCCGGCGATCGTGGCGCCCAACTCCAGGTCAAAGTCGATGCCGACCGTGACCGCGCTCAACTGTACCTGCACCGGTGTGGCCTGTGCCAGACTGTACGCCCCATTGTAGAACTCCGACAGGTGTTGCTCATCCGGCAGGACGCAGAGGACGGCGTAGTTGCCCGCTGGTAGCGGCCCAAGCGTGTAGCCGCCGTCTTCTCCCGACTCGCCGAAGGCCAGCTCGGGTAGGCCACTGTTCAGATTGATCGCCAGCAGCAAGGCCTCAGGCAGGGGCTCGGCCGTCTGGGCGTCCATCACAGTTCCGGCGATCCCACCGGGCTGGTCCAGCGTGAAGTCGATGTCCGTCAATGCCTGGCCCGCATTCACGTGCACGCGATCGGCCTGGTCGAAGTCCCACAAGCTGTGATGGCCGTCGTAGTACTCGTCCAGCACTGCGCCGAAATACTTGAGCGCGGAAACGGTGCGCAGCACCCAGTGTCCCTCGGTCAGTCCCGTGATCTTGTAATTCCCGTCGCCGTCGGTGAGGGCCACCTCAATCTGGAGGTTCTG
The DNA here is from genome assembly GCA_964464205.1 of uncultured Cytophagia bacterium. Classification (GTDB taxonomy): domain Bacteria; phylum Zhuqueibacterota; class Zhuqueibacteria; order Oleimicrobiales; family Geothermoviventaceae; genus Zestofontihabitans. The sequence goes on along the minus strand of CAYXFI010000017.1, from coordinate 14,320 downwards.
GAAGAACGGATCATCGAAGGCGCTACCGATTTCCGCATCTACCGCCACGACCAGCACGGAATCAAGAGGCTGGTTCCCCGGTCCCATGACGGTGCCCTCGATCGAAGCGCCTTTGTCGAGCTGGAAATTGATGTCCGCGGTGGTGTCGTTGTCCGTGACTTCGACCAGCGTAGCTTCATCGGGCGTGTGGGCATCCTCGTAGAACTCGCCGAGGTAGTTCTCGGCCGTCGGAAGACCGAAGGACCGAATCACGTCGCCGAGTACGTCATTTGCCCACACGTAGTACTGCCCGGGCTCAAGGCCTACGATCACGTAGGGATTGCCCATGATCGAAAAACCGATTCCAGCCACCGTGGTGTCGCTGGCGTCAAAAGCAACTGCAAACGCCACGATGACCGGGCTCACGAATGTGGGTCCCTGGATGCGGCCGCTGATCGCCCCTCCCGGAGCCGCCGGGCCAACGATTGCCGCCGGGGGTAGGGTGAAGTCAATCCCCTCCAGGCGATCATCGGTGCTGTTGATCTGGAGCACCTGGGCATCTGCCCAGCTTGGTTGATCGCCGTACCAGATGGGTCCGAGATCCCGTGTACGCGCCGACAGTTTGTACTGGCCCGGGGCGGGGACATGGATTTCGTAGGCGCCCGTCGTGAAGTCGGTCAGGACTTCGTACGTGAGGAGGGTGGTGGGATCAGATGCGGAAGTCAGCCTCAGCGTCACCGTTTCGCCGGCGACCGCGGAGCCGTCCGTTCGTCGCACCACCCCGGTGACCACCGCCCCGCCGTCCAGGTCGAAGTCAATGTTTTCGGCGTTGGCAGCTTCCGTGACCTCCACAAGTGTGGCGGCCCGCCAGTTGCCCTTGTCTCCGAAGGGAACCGGCACGTCCTCGTACATTTCGTCCACGTACCCGTTGCTGACCGTCATCACGTAGAACTTCCCGGGGCCCGTGTGCAGAGTGTAGGTGCCTCCGTTGCCGGTCACCGTCACGTCGGCCACGTAGCCCAACGAGTCGAAAGCTACGACGGTGATGTCCTCCTCCGGCGACTCCCCATCCACTTTCACGGTTCCCTCAATCAGGCCGCCGGATGTGGCCTGAAGCGTCTGTACGGCACCGCGTTCCCGGTGGATTCGTTCCACGAGGTCGACGCCGCGCGCCTTGGCGGCCAGCACCACCAAACGGAACACGCGCACCCTCATTTCGGGCGTAATGGCTTGGCGCGCCATTTCCGCCATCCGCTCCGCGGTGCGTTTGCTTTCCAGCACTCGCAGGGCCCTTTCTCTCTGGAGCTGCTGCATGGCTTGCCCCGCCCGTGCGATGGTCAGCAGCTCCCGCTGTGTGGAAGCCTCGCCGATCAGCGTGCGAAGCTCTTCTTTCGCGTTGCCCGTCGTCGGCGCCGGCAACACCGGGGCGGCGCTGACCAGCAGTGCCACGAGTGCGAACAACGCTGCAACTGCCTTACCCGCTTTCTGCATGGTTACCTCCTCTTGGGTCCTGACTGCCAGGTACTGCCTTTTCTTGCCATTAACATGTTACAACCTGCGTGCGATTCGGGTGGTGAGCCCCGTCACGAAAATCAATGTAGACCCAATCATCTGGAAAATCAAGGGTTTTCGCGTTTCTTCCGCCTGTCAGCGAGCGAAATCGCACTCAGGCGCGCCGAGGGTTGCGCTTTCGAGGATGCGATGCCCCCGAATCGGCTCGAAGGCAAGCGCACTTCTGGGGCGCCTCGCTCGGTTTATCCGGCGCCGACGGGAGGGAAAGTGTTCGACACCGGCTCGTTGACCCCGCTCCGCCGAGCGTGCCGCCTACCGGGGGAGCGCAAACGGGTCCGAGTGCGTGCCGTAAGCGTGGTCTCCGAAGCCGGTCAGGTTGAGGAGAAGACGGAACAGTCGGTTCTTGCGCGGCGGCCCTGCCCTGTCCGAGCGGGGATTGGCCTTCAAGCTTCTCGCGAGTTCCTCCGCTTCCCCGCTAATCCACCGTTTCAGCTCCTCGTAGCTCTCCACGGCAAGGGGCTCCACCACTACCGTGGCGGTGCAATAGTAGCGCCCGCGTTCCAGGCGAGCGACCTGGTCCGTCACGAGGAGCCCTCGCACTCTCCGGAAGTAGCCATCCAAGTCCCCGAGGTCGACGAAAATGGGCGGGGAGGTGTCGGGGAGCGAGACGGCGTAGGCGATCTCGAGCGGCTCGAAATAGAGCTTAGCCCGGTGGGAGCGACTGGTCACCAGCGCGTCGGGCCAGAAACGACGGACGCGCCACAGCTGCAGCTCGAAGGTGAGCGCTGAGGTGGCGCCACGGGTGAGCGCCACGATCAATTCCCGGTTGATGATCCCCCTGGTGGTCAGATCCAGGAAGAGCGAGTCATTGCGAACGTAGATCGAATCAATCCGTACGAGAGGCTCTGGCTCGGCTCGCTGGGCCCAGGCGTCCGGGCCGACCGCCAGTACGAGTGCGAAGACACTCAGTCCAAGCGGTCCTAACCGTTTCAGTCTTTTCTCGCCACGATGGCAATCCACTCATCGCGCCTCAAGCACTGGGTGGGGCTCAAGCCGTGTTTCGCCATCTCAGACGTCATTTCGTCGTATTCGGTTTCAATCAGGCCGGCCAGGACCAGACGTCCCCGAGGTCGCAGAAGGGCCGAGAGGTCGGGTAGCAGACGGAGCAGCACCTGTCGTTGGATATTGGCCAGCACCAGATCCCACACGGGCAACTTCGTGAGGCTGTCGACGGAACCTACGAACAGGGACACCCGGTTCGTCGCCTGGTTTCGGGTGAGGTTTGCTTTGGCGTTTCTCACCGCCACCGGGTCCACATCGCAGGCCACTACTGGGCGGCAGCCGAACTTGGCGGCTGCGATGGCCAAAATGCCGCTTCCGGTGCCTACGTCGAGCGTGGCCGCGTCGGGCGTCGCCAGCTCCTCAAGGGCCTCCAACGTGAGTTGCGTGCTCGGGTGAGTGCCCGTGCCAAAAGCCATGCCCGGCTCAATCTCGATGATCGTTCTGGTGCTCGCTTGCTCCCGCGACAGTTCGTGCCAGGGGGCCTTTACGAGAATCCGCCTGCCCACCCGGGTGGGCCTGAAGTAGCGTTTCCACCCCGTTTGCCAATTCTCTTCCTCTTGCCACGAAAAGGAAAACTCGATTTGCTCAGGTTTGATGCCCAGATAGCCCGCCAGGCTGCGAAGGCTGGAGTGAATCTCGAGCGGGTTGAATTCGTCGGGGAAATACAGGTGGCTCTCGTCTCCTTGCTGCCAGGCCCCCAACGCCCCCCGGTCGAGCAGGGCTTCCATCAGGGCCTCCAGCACCGGTGAGGGCGCTTTCAGCTTCAGATGCAGCCATTTGTGTCGACTCACCACTGCTCGATGACCCGCAGAAGAACCTGACCCACCTTTTCCAGACTCTGAGGGCTGCACTTGTCCGGCGTATCTTCCAAGGTGTGCCAGTAGGGGTAATCGAAGTCGATGATGTCGATGGCTGGAATGCCCACGGCAAGAAGGCGCACGTGATCGTCCGTGACGAAGTACCGCACGCGGGGGATGAACTCCCGGAAGCCGAGATCAGCGGCCGTCCTCCAGACGAGCTCAACAGCGGGACGCGCGTACTGGTAGGAATAGCCTTCGTAGTAGAGGTTCAGATCGCGATCGCCGACCATGTCCAGGAGAATAGCGAGCTCCGGGTACTGGTCGCGGGGAAGGTGCTGCGCGTAGTAACGGGAACCGACCGCGTAGGAGTCGTCGTCGCCCGGAGTTCCCTGATCCTCCGCGTCGAAGAGTACGATGTCAAGGCCCACCCTGGGGGGACGTCCGTGCATCACCCTCGCGATCTCCAGCAATACGGCGACGCCCGAGGCCCCGTCGTTGGCCCCTAGAATCGGCTTACGTCGATTCTCCACCTTCGGGTCCTCGTCTGCCCAGGGACGTGTATCCCAGTGGGCGCAAAGCATGAGCCGAGGCTTCCGCGATGGCCAGAAACGCGCAATCACATTCGTGGCCCGTGCGGTTACTTTCTCTTCCAGGCCGAAGGTGTGCTCGAAACTCTGCTGCGTGACCTCCGAGGCGTACTTCGACAGCTCGGCGACCAGAAACTCGAGGCAAGCGCGGTGTCCCGGGGTTCCTGGGTAGCGAGGCCCGAAAGAGCACTGCTTTTCCAGCAGCGCGAAGGCTTTCTCGCCGTCGAATCGGTGGCCCGCCGTGCCGCAGCTCGTGGCGGTGGTAAGGGAAGCGAACACGACCGCGAGGGTCACTTGTTTCCAGCTTGCCGCTACCATTGCCTGACCTGTGTTGATTTCGCGTGCGCTGCAGCCAGACCGAGGGTGCTGTAACACCCAACGCAAAGTACCGGACGGAAGCGACAAAGGCAAGCCCGAACGTGCCCGCGTCGGGGACAGAAGGAACATCCCGGATCCTCTTTGAGCGACGGAGAGCGGCCCACGCAAGCCGGGAGGTCTTTTCTGCGCCTGTCGCCGAGCGTGGGACGGGCGGCCGGAGGGCGTTTGCCCTTCACTCTGTCGGCCCGCTCGCTTGAGTAGGCCCGTCCTGCGCTTTGGACCGAACCCTTCTTCTCTCACTAGTGGAGACGGACATTCCGTCGTGGGCTCGTTTCTTCCGTCCGTCTGAGCGCGAAGGACGTGGTGCCAATCCAGTCGCCGTGGCCCGCCCAGTCGGAACAGCCGCCTACCCCTTGTGCAGCGCTCAGCTTCCGCGGATTGAGATCTGCACGCTGATGCCGAGTTCCTGAATCTTCGTCTCGCCCATCAGGGAGTTCTTCGTCGCGCCGATCGTGAGGTAGGCGCTTCCGCGGACCTGGGTACTGAAAGAGTAGGTGACTTTGGGGGAGATTTCCCATTTGCTGGTTTCCGCGGTGGGCTGGAAACGGCCATCCAGTCCGCGACTCTTCAAGGTGACGTTGCTCCCGTAGATCAGCGAGAGCTGAAAGTCCACGCTGTTGCGCAGTTCTTTGTTCTTGAAGAAGGGAAGGCGAAATCCTGAGCGCTTGGTGTAGCGAGCGGTGAGGTTGAAATCCCGAGTGATCTGTTTGGTGGACCCGACGCCGTAGCTGGTACTCTGACTCAGTTTTTCGCTGGCGTTGTAGCGCAGGGTCACGGTCATGCCGTTCTTGAGCTGCACGTTCACCCCGATCAGGGGGCGGAATCCCGCCTGAAAATCCAGTCTGGTGATCGTCTTCACGCCTTCAGGTGTGAGGTTCCAGGTCTCACTCTTCTGCCCACTAAACTGATGGTCGACGGAAATGCGCTGCGCGTACTTCTTGAAGAACTTGATCTTCTCGAGACCGGTCCAGCGCAGGGTCCAGGTCGGGAACGGTGTGTCGAAATTCCCGAGGCGCAACCAGCTCTCGCTGTAGCCGCCGGTCACGGTGGTGGTGTGGTTTTCCTGCTCCGTACGAGTGTAGCGGAAATCGATGCTCAGTGTGCGCATCGGGGAGAGGCCCGTCTGCATCGTGAGGCTTTTGTTGAAGTTCTCGGAGCCCCGGTTGGTGCCGACGTTCTGGAGGCTGGGAACGCCCGGGTCCCGCGTGAAGCCGAACATGAAGTCAGTGGAAGGCATCTGATCGCCCACCAGACCGTACCGGTTCGCCCCGCTTCGCTGCTGGAAGCTCACGCTGATCGGATCGAGCATCTCGAAGACCTTACCCAGGTGCCTCAAAACTGAAAAAGGTGTGCCGGACTTTTTCTTCTCTTTCTCGGGCTCTCTCTTGTCCTTGCCTTTGGCGCCAGGAGGCTGACGCCGCCCGGGTGGTGCGCGCCGGCTAACCCCGGGAGCGCGACGGCCCGGTAGCCTGCGCCGCGGAGCAGTGGGTCGAAAGATAGAATTCCACAGCCGCGCCGGATCGAACGAGAGGGTGGCCGACATCGTGGCGCTGTTCGAAGCGCTACGGCCCGTAGTGCGTTGCTGCAAATTGTTGTTGTACCGGTAGTTCGAGGAGTAGCTGAGATTGTTGTTGAGCCAATTGAAGATCTTGGGATTGTACTTCACCGAGAACGTTTGGTTGATGCCCGTGGTCTGGCCAAACTTCAGCTTCCAGATGTCACTCAAAGGCCGGTGCCGCATGTCCGACACGTAGTTGCGGCTGAAGTCCAGGTTCAGGGTCTCGAACATCTGATACCCGGCCCGCACAGAGCGGTTCACGTTGAACGTGCGAGCGCCGGTTTCGGCCCCTGTACGCGTGATCGATTTGCGGTCGGATTCCGTGAACGAACCGTTCAGCGAAAAATTGCGGGGAGTGTAGTAGAGCTTGGTGACCGCCAGCTTGTTCAGGATCGGGATCGGCGACAGGAAGGAGAACGGCTGAATGAATTTCCCGCGTCCGAAATTCAGGCTGTAGCTGAAGCGCCCGGACCGGGAGACGTTGCGGGATTCCTTCGTCCGGGAATTGCTGCCGCGCGATTCGGTCTCGCTGTACGTCGCAGAGATGCGATCCAGGGTGTTCGCTATCAACCAGTTCTTGGACTTCGTACTCCGCCGCAGAGTGACGCTGAAGCCCCGCTGGTACTGCTTCGACTGAATGGTCTCCAGGATGTGAGCCGGAATCTTGTCCTTGCGTACCTCCACGTCCGTTCCCGGCTTGTACTTCGGGGTTGCCTCCGAACGCCGTTCATTGTACGTGATCGGGATGGACAAGCCCAGGAACGAGGGCAATAGCTTGTCTAACTGCAGATTCGCGTTGAAGCTGGTCGACAGGCGATTGTCGCCCGATCCGAAGCGCGTCTTGATGTCGTGAAAGTCGGCGTCCTGCCGGTTGAGCTCCGCGTTGAAGCGGAAAACGTCAGCCAGGCTGAAGTCCACGTGGGCGCGCATGGCCATGCCGCGCTCCTTTTTGACGTAGCTCAGGCGAAGCTCGTTGAGCCAGATTTCGCCGCTGAAGGGGATCATTTGGGCGCCAGCGCCTGTGGTGTCCGTGCCCATCAGGTTGCGGATTCCCACTGCCAGCATGCGGATGTTCGTCAAGCTCGGACGTCCGCGGATGTGGTACTCCTTGCCGTTGAGCAGCGGTTTGATGAACTCGTTCCGGGTGCTGTCGTAGAAGACCGAATCGAGTTTCAGGGCTGTCAGGTCGAGCAGGTCGATGACGATCTCGTTCCGCTTGTCCCAGCCCGGGTACACCCGCTCGCGGATCTCGTAGTAGTTCCTCTGGTCCGATCCGAAGCGGAAAAATAGTTCGATGAAGCTGGTGTCCTGCCGGATGTGCGTGCCAAAATAGTCGCGACCGTACACGTACATCTTCATTTTCTCGTAGTGGATGTAGTTCTGGGCGCTGAAGAAGGTCTTTTGCACCAGCCCATTGTAGCCGGGTTTGAGACTGCTCACCTTCAGGACCAGCGATTGCTCTTTGGCCTGGACGCGCGTCACCGGGTCGATCTCACCGGAGACCCCGGGCGGCGGCTTGTACTCGGGATTGTCGTGGGTGTTCACCACCGTCACGGCCACGGTCGTGTCATCCGTGGCATCGTAGTTCTCGGGATCTTCCGGCGGCGCCACGCCGAGCTCTTTCCAGTCGTTTCCCACCAGGTTGATCTCGGCGATGCGCAGGCGCACGCCTTGCGGATTGTTGACCCCCTCGATCCAGATCCGAATCGCCTCGATGCGGGTGAAATCGGGGTTGCCGATTTCCTTGCGATGAGTCACATCGTCCAGCGGAATGCGGTACTGCCACCAACCCTTCTCCGGGTTCCCACCGGAAATGTAGGCGGTGTCGGGGGAGTCTTTGGAGAGGTTGATCGTGTACTCGAAGTAGTTATTGCTCAGGTCGACGGCGCCGTTGCCGTTGATGTCCTCCGTGTCAGGACGCCGACCGCCCTCGTCGTTGGCGTTGCCCTCGGTACCGTCGATTCGCGAGTAGTCGAAACTGGCGGGCGTGTAGTGCCAGTCGTCGTAGCTGATGGGCTCGCCCGGATCTCTCTTACCGTTTCGATTGATGTCCCACCAGTCTTGCGGGTCGGGAAGGTCCATGCCGTCCAGTCCCACGTCTTCGCCTTCATCCAGCAGGCCGTTGCGGAAGCCCCCGGGCGGAGCTTTGTCTTCCGTGTCCAGGCGGCCGTTCGGTATCACGTCCTCGGAAATCTGTCCAAGATCGATGTGCAGAATTCCCTCGTCGCCCTGGATCATGATCTCCAGGAACTTACTCTCGGTCTGATCGTGGTAACCCGCCGAGAGGCTCTGCATGATGCCGCCCCAGGAGCTGTCCACGGGGAAATAGTAGGGAGAATCGGGCGGCAGATGTGAGCTGTCCGCCGGGGTGAATTCGATGGTCAACACGTGCACACGCTGCGGAACATTCGGATTGATGTCCCGATTGGGCCAGATGTCTTTGATGTACACCTGCTCCCACGGGTTGTACCACACTACACGGCCCATCCGGCTCACATCCGGGTATTTGCCCACGGGGGCGGAGGCGAGGGTCCAGGCGCGCCGCATGATGGTCAGCCCGATGGTCCGCTTGGAGCCCTCGAAGTCGTCGATGTAGGCCACGCCGCTCGGATCACCCGTGTCTTTGTTGTTCCGCGTGTTCGGGTTCGGCAGAATCTGGGCGATCTCGCCCTCGATGTTGAAGTTGGAGGGCGCCTGGGTGTCGACGAAGGGTAGCAGGTTCACCGCCCGTGTGAGGAAGTACGGTTGAAAGCCCAACTTGCCGTTGATGTCCCAGATCAAGTTGCGCATCGGCCCCTGCCCCACCCGGATTTTCCGGTCGAGCGTGCTCTGGTTCAGGTAGAGCAGAGAGGCGCCGATGAACCGATCTTTGCCGAAATCGTACTGGGCTCTTGTCCCGATCAGGGTTTTCTTCTCGAGCTGGAACAGCTCGTTGCTCTCGTAGGAGATCTGCACATCCGCGGTGGGCAACGTGGCTTCTTCGTTGAGGATGGTGAGGGTACCCGTGTAGTAGTCGATCACGTAATCCGTCCCTCGTTGCAGGGGACGACCGTTGAGCAGTACCTCCTCCGAACCTTCGATGATGTTGAAGCCGAGCTGGTAGGTGGCGCTCTTGTTCTGGGACTTGACCTCAATGTAGAACTTGCTGGCCGCAGTGATGGCCGCCTGGCTGGTGGTATCGTACAGCGTCGGGCTGTACTTGTCCGGGTCGAGCTGGGGTTTCACCAGCTTGCCATCGATGTACACACCCAGCGGGTCGAAGGGCTGCAGGTCGGGGAAGATCAGCTCGCCGCGCGCCAGGTTGACGATGTTCGGATCCAGGTCAATCACGCCATCCGGGTTGGGTTCCCCGTTCAGGTCGAACCGGTCCAGGCCGAAGATTTCCAGGTAGGTCTTGGCTTTTCCGTCCACCACCTGAGTTTCCTGCGGGTCGCCCGAAGGTGGCTTGTAGTAGATCTTGACCTCGAACCCTTCCTTCTGGATGTTGGACGAGCCGAGGTAATACACGTTCTTCCACTCCAGCTCCCACGTGCTGTCTTTCGGGGTGGGCTTGGGGGACTTCAGCAGTCGCAGAATGATGGTTTGCTGCGTCTCCGGGTCGAAGTCGATATCGCCCACTTTTCGCCCGGAGTTGGTTTCGTAGGCCACGGCCAGGACCACACCGTCGCCGACGGGGCTATTGAGCTGGATGTATCCCAGATCTCTGTCCACGAAGTACTCGGTCTTCTCCATCCGGCGGAAGTAGCCGAAGTAGTGGTTCTGATCGACCGCCGTCGTGTCGATGTCGAAGGTCTGGAGGCTGTCAGGGAGGCCGGGTTCGTCCGGTTTCTCGTCGATCACGGCCCAACCGCGGATGGAGTCGGAGTAGCGCGTATCGTAGCCCGGCTCGGACTTGTACACCTCGATCCGCTTGATCGACCAGGCTGGATTGTACAGGTGGTTGCCTTCGCGATCGTAGTAGCGGTACTGATTCCGGTAGTAACGGTCGAGGAAGAAGTAGGCGCCGCGGCGATACTGGTAGTCTTCGATGCGTTGGGTCTGCTGCTCGGCGCCGCCGCTCAGGCTGATCTTTTTGCTTTCGCCTTTTTCCTGGCTTGCGATCGTGGTGACGCGCAAGTTGCCGAGCTGCATGTCGGCACGGATCCCGAAGAGCCCCGAGTTTCTGCCGCTGAACGTGACGAATCGAGTAGCCGGCAAGGAGAGGGAGATGTTTCCGGCCTGAACGGAGGTAACAATCTCGTCCTCGAAACCCTTGTACTCCAGCCGGATCGTGTTCTCGAAGTCGAAAGGCCGCTCCGAATCCTGGTCCACGCGTACGCTCACCTTCTCGCCGATGTGCCCTTCGACGCCGAACCTTTGCTTCTGCTCCATCTTGAAGTTGTAGTCCGAGCCCCGGGTGAGGGCAGTCTTCACCTCGCTGCGCTTCTCATGCCGGAACCCGCCGTTGATGGTGATGTCGCCGGTCACGCTGAGGCCGACTCTCGAGCCGCCGAAGAGGGTCTGGAACGTGCGGCTCTTGATCTCGACCGGCAAGTCGATCCGGATGCCCCGTTCCCTGCGCCGCCGATCGCGGAAGAAGTCGCGCGGTTCCTTGAGCAGAGTTTCCCGCCAGAGCTTGCGGAGATTGATGTCGCTGCGGAGTTGCACGTAGTCCGACACCGGCATGCGCAACGGGAAGAAGATCGACGTACGACCGAGGTTGTAGGTGAGGGTGATCACGTCGCCCAGGCTGTCCACCTCGGATCGGACGCGGAGGGTCCTCAGGCGGCTGGGCATGGGCGGGATATGAAGCGAGTCGATCGGGATCCCGTAGTAGCCGTCGTCGTAAAGGGGAGCGCGCAGTGGGTCAAGGATGCGGTGCCGCAGAGGGGTCAGGTAGAAGTCATTTGCGCGGGCGTACGTCACCGCCCACGCGGCGAGAAACACTTGAAGCGCGGCGAACCACTTGAGAGCCCTGCGGCTTGTGGGGCGCTTTACGTTGGTCCCGTTCACCTGCACCGTTTGCTGTCTGACCCGTGTGCTGCGCTGTTTCGCGCCGGTACCAGGCCGAAGACGCTACCTTACAAGACCCTGTAACAACTTCCGATACGCCCCTCCTTGCCCTTTGCTCTCCTGAGTTGGTTCGCCGGTCCCTTCAAGCGGTTCGTGAAGAGCTCGTCGGCTGACTTTCGCAGCCGCTGGAGCCGTTCACTTGCTTCTCGGGAGGCTTGAGCCGAAGCTTAAGGTAAACAACCAGCTACTAAGATGCAACCACTTCCAGGCGTCGAGTTTCGCAACTCCATCGAACGCTGGTGCCGCGGCAATTTCGCTCATCCCGGCTCGTTCGAGCCGCGTGTCCCTTAGCCTCGCTGGCTCGGCCAGACGGGCCCGGTTTGGACCTCCTGATGCAGCCTTCAGGCCGGGCCGCCGTACCGCACTTTCTCGACGCTGAGGCCGTCGTGGGAGCAAATGCAGCACGTCACTAACGCAGAGAACAGCCCTTTCCGTCACCAAACTGGTCAACCGGATCGCGACGGACGAGCTTCGTGCCCCCCAGGACGAGCACTTACTTCCGTTCGGGAGAGGTGGCCGCACGGCCCCGGACGGGCAAGGGTTTTCCTCATTGGTGCTCATTGGCTTGCCCGTTGATCCCGGACATTATGTTCAATGCCACGTCTTCGAGGCGGTTCCCGTACCTGCCTTGCGTCGAGGTCGCGACTCCGCTGTTGTTATCGGCTTTGGGAGTCACTACATTACACTTGGCCCGGATGCTGAAGCCGAAACCGGCTCTGGCTCAACCGGTGCTGGATGGGAAAGGCTCTGTGGGTGCCCATGTCGACCATTTCCAAGTACATTCTGCGAGAACACGCGGGCCCGTTTCTGTTCGGGTTCAGTCTGATCACGCTGGTGTTCATCCTGAACCTCGTGTTTCGCGAGCTGGGCCACATCCTGAGTAAGGGTCTGCCCGTGGGCGTGATCCTGGAGTTTTTCGCGCTCAATCTCGCCTGGATTGTGGCCCTGGCCGTGCCGATGGCCGTGCTGATGGCCTGCCTGATGGCCTTCGGCAGGCTGTCGTCGGACAACGAGATCGCGGCGTTCAAATCGGGCGGGGTGAGCCTGATTCGTCTGATCCGTCCCGTGCTTGTCGCCTCAGTAGTTCTGGCGGCTGCACTGGTCGTGTTCAACAATGCCGTGTTGCCCGAAGCGAATCACCGGTTGCGCCTGCTCGCTTCGGATATCTCTCGGAAGCGGCCCACGGTGGACCTGGAAGCAGGGGTGCTGTACCGAGGGATCCCGCACTTCGACGTGATGGTCCAGGACATCCGGGAACACGAGCACTGGTCGCGCGCCTACGGTGTGGTGATCGACGATCACAGCGTGGAGGGTGTGCGGAAGACCATTATCGCGGACAGCGCCGACGTGCGGGTGGATCCGCGCACGGGACTGCTGTATCTGACTCTCTACCATGGGGAAATACACGAGATCAACCTGGACAATTTGAGTTCCTACCGCCGTTTGCGTTTCCCCAAACACCGGATTACCCTGCAGGTGCCGGGCATGGTACTGGTGCGGCACGAATCGAACTACCGCGGAGATCGCGAGAAGAGCGCAGGGATGATGCTGCGAGAGATCCGCTCCACCCGGCAGCAACTGGGGCAGCACAAGCGGGCCGTATCGGAGCGTGCGTGGAGTTTGGCGGTTCGTTACCTCCCCTGGTTGGTCGACGTTGATCCCGACTCGGGCCGCGGGGTGCGCACCTTTGTGCCCGTCGCGCGTGGAGGCGTTCGCGGTATTCGAGGGGCGCACCGCAGGCTTTTGGCCGATGTGGAGAGCGAGATGGCTGTGATGCGGTCGTACCGGCGCACCATCAACTCGCTGCAGGTGGAGGTGCACAAGAAGTTCTCCATCCCGGCAGCCTGCATCGTCTTCGTGCTTGTGGGATGCCCGCTGGGCGTGATGGCACGGCGCGGTGGACTGGGCGTGGGCGGGGGCATCGGCCTCTTCTTCTTCCTGCTGTACTGGGCTTTCCTCATTGGCGGTGAAGAGCTCGCCGACCGCGGATACGTGGGCGCGTTCTGGGCGATGTGGGCGCCGAACGTGATCGTAGGGGCGGGAGGGCTCTACCTGCTGTGGCATGCTGTGCGGGAGACCACTTTCATCCCGTGGGAGAGATGGGCGGGCATTTTCCGACGCGGCCAGCGGGAGGATGAGCAAACGTGAGGATTCTCGACCGCTACATCCTGCGCAGGTTTCTCACGGCTCTCGTCTTCGCTGTGGTGGCTTTCGTTCTGATCTTCGTAGTGGTGGATCTCGTCGAGAATCTGGACAAGTTCATCGATCGGGACGTGCCGCGGCCCATCGTGGTTCGATATTACTTCTACTACCTGCCCTACATCTTCACTTTGGTGCTACCGGTGGCGATGCTCTTGGCCAGCCTGTTCAGTGTGGGACAGATGGCCCGGTTCAACGAACTCATCGCGATGCGCAGCTCGGGTGTGTCCCTGTACCGAATCCTTTGGCCGCTCTTCGTCCTCGCCGTCTTCGTGAGTCTTTTCGACTACTACTTCAGTGAGGAGATTGCGCCGGTCACGAACGAGCGCAAGTTCCTGATCAAACGCCGCTACCTGGATCGGGTGCCGGAGTACGTGTACGCGAAAAAGGCTCACGTCTTCGTACAGGACGCGCCCGACCGCAGGGTGTTCATCGGCTACTTCGACGCGAAGGAGGGGGTGGCTCGCAACGTGAGCATCCAGGTGTACGAGGGCAATCGGCTGCGCTACCGGTGGGACGCCAAGCGAATGTGCTGGTCCGGGTCCCGCTGGATCCTGGAAGAAGGGTACCGCAGGGAATTCATTGATGACGAGGAACGTGTGACCGCCTTCCAATCCGAAGTGGCCCTGAAACTGAACTTCCGGCCGGACGAACTGGCCAAGGTACGCAAACCCACGGAGGAAATGAGTTACCGGGAACTCAAAGCCTTCATCCAGGACGTGAGGCGCAACGGGGGAGATCCGCGCCGCTGGCTGGTGGACCTCTACATGAAGATCGCTTTCCCGTTTTCCAATCTGATCATCGTCATGTTCGGGGCTCCACTGGCGGCCAGCAAGAGGCGCAGCGGCCCGATGGTGGGCTTCGGCATCAGCATGGCCATCTGCTTCTTCTACTTTGGCCTGACGCGGATCGGCATTTCGCTCGGGCACAATCTGCGCATCGAGCCGTGGCTGGGGGCGTGGATGGGGAACATCCTGTTCGGTGCGGGGGCGGTACTCTTGCTGATCCGCGCCGAGCGAGGCTGAGAAAGGGATACCTCGGCGGGACAAGTGTCAAGTGGCGGGCCGGGTGGCGGTTTCCGCGGCATTCAGGACGAGGTTCCCAAGGAAAAGCGGCTGCCCCCCGCCGCGCAGGAAATGGTTCTTCCGCAGAATCTGTGCTTTTTGAACAGGCTGTAACAAGTGAGCTGGTCG
>CAYXFI010000016.1:0-23344 GCA_964464205.1 uncultured Cytophagia bacterium | reverse complement strand
CCGACCCGACCCGAGATGGTGCACTCCCGCGGCGTACACCAGGATGATCCCGAATAACGAGAACGTCATGCCCGTGATGACGAGCAATACGTACTTGTAGCCGGCTTCGAGGGAAGCCCGGGATCTGTAGAAAGCCACCAGCAAGGCCGTCGCCAGGGTGCTGCCCTCCATGGCGACGTACAGCATGACCACGTTGTTGGTGGTCACCGTCCAGCTCATCGTCCCCGCGAACAGAAGCACGAGCGAGTAGAACAACGTCAGGCGGCCTTCTGTCGTCCTGCCCGTCTCCAGCTCCTTCCGCATGTATCGGGTGGCTTGCAGGAGGATGAGTATCACCATGGCGTGCACCAGCACCAGCATCAGCGCGCTCAGCCCGCCGATGCATAGCGACATGTTGAGGCTGGTCAGGCGCGCGCCCCCCCATACCTGCCTGGCCACCTGTACGGAGAGCAGGAACGTGACCACCTCGAACGCCACGGAGGTCCACTCCCGCACTCCGCGAATTTTGGTGAAGCCGAGGCCGAAGACCACGAAGGAGCCAGCAACCGGCAGCAATATCACCAACACTGGCAGGAAAGACTCGACCATAGCTAACCTCTTTCGGTCATCGCCTCAGTTCCGACAGCTTTGCGGTGTCCGTGAATCCGAAGACCTCGTAGATGGTGGTGCTGATGTACAGCAAGAGTCCCACAACCACCACGACGTCCGTCAAGATACCGATCATCGTGGTTTCCGGCAGCTCGGAGGCCAACGCCAGTAGCACCAGGTGGACGCCGTTCTCCATCAAGGCCAGGCCGATCACGGTCTTCAGCGCGTCGCGGCGGGTCAGCAACGCGTACAGCCCCAGAGTGAACACCGTGAACGCTCCCGCCAGCAGGGAACGAGTAGGCTCCTGCTGGTAGTGGCCGGCTGGGGCGAGTAAGTAGGCGTAGTGCCGGAAAAGATTGAAGAACACGATCTCAATCGCTGAAATGATCACCAGAGAAGCAGCGAACCCGAGGACGGGTCGAAATTCGTACACCGGAACCCGTTTGAGGAACGTGAACATCAATCCGGGTATGATCACCACTTTGAACACGAAAACGGTGCCGCACCAGATGTACAGCGACGGGTTGTTCATCACCGTCGCGTACGCCGCAATTGTGAACAGCAGCAGCAGGCTGTGTATCAGGTAGAAGAACACGGTGACGCGCAAATTGCGTAGCTCCACCGTGAAGATGCTCACAATCAGGAAGGCCAGGTAGAGGGTGACCAGCGTCTGTTCGGTCATTTCGCCACCTCCTGGACCGGATCGGTGTGAGGCATCGCCGGCCCAACGAAGTTGGTGCCCTCACGATTTCGACGAGTCGGGATCTTGTCGATCCAGTTGTCCGTCTCGAAGCAGCGGCCGCACCGATTGCAGGTCGCCATGTACAGCTCCTGGACGATGTACAGGTCTTCGAGATTGTCCGTAGCCGTCTCGAACTCTTTGGTCATGGTGACGGCATTTTCCGGGCACACGTCGGCGCAGCGTCCGCAGTAGGTGCAGCGATCCAGAATGAACTCCATCCGCGTCCGGTCCCCATCATCGTAGAACCGGATCAGCCGCGACGGACAAACGTTGGCGCACCCTCCGCAGCCGATGCACTTCTCCACATCCACTTCGATCCGCCCCCGGAAGCCATCCGGCGGCTCCAGGGGCTCGAAGGGGTACTTCAGCGTAACCCGCGGGTGAGAGAAACAGATCAGCGCTTCTTTCGCTTTTCCCTTGAACATGACGTTCTCCGTCCTACGCAGCTTCCGATCAAGAACCCACCAGTGCGAAAGCCAATCCCGCGAACGCCACGAAGATCATCGCCCCGTAGAAGCGGATCGCCTGATCAATCCGCAGTCGAGGATTCACCGAATCGATCACACCGACCAGTAGCAGGATCACCACCACTTTGGCCAAGTTCACCACCACAGCCAGCACAGGCTCGCCGATCCTGGGCCACGGGAAGAAGATCGTCGCCAAGATCGAGGCGAAGATCAGTTCCTTGGCGTAGAAGCTCCACTTGAACAGGGCCAACCGCGGCCCGCTCTGCTCCACGAAGGGCCCTTCCATGATCTCCGTCTCCGCCTCGACGATGTCGAATGGCAGCTTGGCTAGCTGCGCAATGACGGCCAGGAAAAGGGAAAACGTGGCCATCGCCATCGACAGCGAATAGGGATGGCTCATGTGATAGGCCAGAATGTCGGAAAACCGCATCGAGCCAGCCTTGACCGCCGCCGTGATCAGGGCGATGGCGAGCACGGGTTCCACCGTCAGAATCAGCATCATCTCACGCGCCGAGCCCACGATGGCGTATGGGCTACCGGAGCCGATACCGCTGGCCATCACCGCCACGCCGCTCAGGGTGATCAGGTAAACAAACACGATCACCTCACCGGCGGCATTCATCGGCGGCACCAGCCCCACCGGCGTGAGCAGTGCCACCGTCAGCACGGTGGCGAACGCCACCACCGGCGACCACCGGAAAAGAGCGCTCGTTTCGCTCTCCACCTCCTCTTTGCTGAGGAGTTTCAGCAAGTCCAGGTAGGGCTGGTACAGCGGAGGGCCGATCCGCGAGTGCACGAAAGCTTTTAGCTTGCGGATGATGCCCTCCAGCAGCGGCGATAGCAGCAGCACCAGCAGCAAATTGACGATGCCCACGAGGACATTTCGACTCATCGTGCCTCCGATGAACTAGGCTCCGTCCTCAGGCTCTGTGCCCTCTCAGCTTTCGCGTGAGGGCCCGCGAAAGCTCTTCCAACTCTTTCTTGGTGTACACCCGCATCTGGCCCGTACGGACGTCCACTGCTTCGAGTCGCTCCGTGCACGAGAAGCACGGGTCGAAGCTGCCCACCGCGATGGGCACGTCCGCGATCGTTTCGTTCATGATGGAAATGGGAACGGCCTGCAGGTTCTGGAACGTCGGGGCACGGGCTTTCCAGCGGTACGGGCGCGGTTCTTCGCTGGTGATCACGAAGTGGTGGGTTTCGCCGCGCGGCGCTTCCACCGACGAACAGGCCACTAGTCCCGGCGGAATTGGCTTATCGATCACTGCCTGAATGGGTCCCTTCGGCATCATGGCTAGGGCGTCGCGCACGATCCGCGTGGATTCCAGCGTCTCCTTGATCCGCACAACCGTGCGCGCCCAGATGTCTTCCCCCGTCTCCACGATCACGTTGACGCCGGTCTCCGCGTAGGCTGCGTACGGATGGTCGGCCCGTGCATCAATGGCCACGCCAGAGCCACGCGCCGAGGGGCCGAGAATCGACAACGCGACCGCGTCCTTGTTGGGCACCTTACCCACGCCCTCCAGACGCATGCGCAGCGTCGTATCGTCCACCACGGCGTTCAGCACCGCGGTGGTTTCTTTTTCGATCTTGTCCATGACCTCCCGGATCTTCGCGTGCAATTCCTCCGGGATATCGCGCCGAACACCGCCGACGATGTTCATCCCGTAGAGCTTGCGGTTCCCCGTGATCTGCTCGGCCAGCCACATTACCGGCTCACGGATCCGCCACACTTGCATCAGGACCGTGTCGAATCCGACGATGTGGCCCGCGATGCCCAGCCACAGCAGGTGACTGTGGATACGCTCGAGCTCGAGGATGATCGTGCGAATGAATCTCGCCCGAGGTGGAACTTCAATTTCAGCGGCTTTTTCGAGTGCTTGACAGTACCCCGTACTGTGCACGAAGCCTCATATGCCGCATATTCGCTCGGCGATGAACGGCACCTGGTTGTAGTTGAGCTGGCTATCCGCGAGCTTCTCGATGCCTCTGTGATTGTAGAAGCCGCGGTAGTCGCAGCCCACCACCTTCTCGCCTTCCACGAACACGCGGAAGTAGGCCGGCTCTTCCAGCACGGGGAAAAACGGCCCGATCGGCACCACCGTAGCCCCCTCCGGAGGATCGGCCATCGGTGGCTTGCGGTTCTCGTTGTGATCGGGCCAGCTGTCGTACGGCACGTCCCGGCGGAGAGGATGCAGGCCGTCGGGCCAGTCGTCCGACAGCACCAGCCGACGCGGATCCGGATGGCCGACGAGCTTCACTCCTAGGATGTCCTGAATTTCCCGTTCCGCCCAGTTAGCCGCCGGTACTTTGGGAGTGATGGCGTGGATCCACGCGTCGTCCGCGTCCACGCGGACCCGCAGTGTTAGGAAGATGTGATCCGCGGCGAACGAGAAGCTGTAGTCCACCAGGTACTCCCCGCTCAGCTCACGATAGTCCGTCCCGGCGGCGATCACGAACCGAGCGCTCCAGTCGTTGAAGATGAAGTCGGCCACCTCCACCGCGTGCTCTCGCGGCACGGTGACGAGCACCATGTCCGCCACCGGCACTGTGGCTTCGGTGATCTTGCCAGGGAACCGCTCCTGCAACTTCTGGATGACCTCTGCGGTCGTCATTGCCGATCTTCTCCCTGTGTATTCGTGCCTGCTTCGGGTCAGGTCGCTCCAGCGAGATCAGTGCACAGAGAACACCAGTGCGATCGCAACCACAACTCCGACGATCGCCCACGCCAGATACACGTGGGGGATACCCACATGCGATCCGGCGAACCACTCCATCAGCCGGTAGAAACCCCTCACCACGGGATAGAAGAACCACCTGTCCACGCTCACCACCCGCGTGAGCCAGTTGTCCTCCCGCAGACGAATCTCCGGGTACTTGATCGTCAGGTACACACCTTCCCACTCGTGTCTGCCGATGCGCACCCGGAAAAGCTGTTTGAAAGGCATGTAGAAGCCGTGCGCCGGGTAATGCGCCTCCTTGTCGGTGTGAGGCTCGCCGCAGTACCAGGTAGCGGCCGCACGCCTCTGAGCGCCTCCCGAACGCATGATGGCGTACGACAGCAGACCCAACAGCACCAGAGCCACGGCGATCCACACCGGGTTCCAGTTCGCCACAACGTCACCGCCGAATGACAAGCCCACTCCGGAGGTACTCCCGCCGAACAAAGAGGCGAAAGACGGAAAACCGAGATCCGGATGGATGGCCACCAGGCTCGAATGGATCCATCTCACGGGGAGTAGGGGCGCCAGTCCGAACAAGATGCAGAGTGTCACGAGAATGATTTGCGGTATCTGCATCGTCACCGGAATGTCGCCGCGGCACGGATCCGGCGCGGGGGTCTTGAGCTTCCCGAAAAAGCTCGCACCGAAGAACTTAATGAACGAGGCGAGCGTGAGCGCCGACACGAATATCGCGATGATCGCGAGACCGATGAAAATCGGCATTCTCATTCCGCCGAAGATTCCCACCTGGTAGATCAGCCACTTGCTTGAGAAACCGTTGAAGGGCGGGATACCGGCGATGCTGAGGGATGCGATCACAGCCGTCGCAGCCGTGAGAGGCATGAGTTTGGAGAGACCACCAATGTGGTTGAGATTTCTCGTTTGGGTCTTGTAGAAGATGGAACCCGCGTTGAGAAATAGGCTGGACTTGTAGATCGCATTGTTCAGCAGGTGGAACAATCCCGCCGCCATAGCCACCACGGCCAGTGCGGGTGAAGTCGGCAGGAAATACACCCCGATTCCCACCGCGAGGAACATGTAGCCCACCTGACCGATGACGTGGAAGCTCAGGAGCCGTTTCGAATCTTCCTGCATCATCGCAGTCATCGTGCCCACGAACACGCTGAGGGTACCGAACAGGGCGATGACCATTCCCCACGTCTTCGAATATTCGCTAGGGGGCAGAATCTCGTAGAAAACCCTCACAATGCCGTAGACGCCCAGCTTGGACATCGTTCCGGAAAAAGCCGAAGCGGCCGGGCTGGGAGCCGCCGGATACGCGTCCGGCAACCAGTCGCCGAAGGGCAGGATACCGGCTTTGGTAGCAAACCCCAGGAAAAAGCAGGCCAAAGCGAAGTGCACCGAGACCGGATGCGTTTCCATGATTGCTTGAATCGTGACCCGCAGTCCTTCGAACGTAAGGGAGCGTCCGAACGAGTACAGAACCAAAGCACCCAGGAACATCAGTCCGGTGGCGATGTGCATCAGCAAGAAGTACTTGAAGCCCGCGCGCAGGCGCTCCTTTCGTTTCCGGTCGAAGATCACCAGGGTGTAGGAGGACAAAGTCATGAACTCCCAGGCGATGAAGAAGAAGAACATGTCCACCATCCCCACCACGCTCATCGTGGCGGCGGTGAACAGAAGCAACGTGGGGTAGTAGCCGGCCAGCGAGAGATCCTTGAACCAGTCAATCTGCATGTACCGGTAGGAGTAGAGCACGGCGAGAAAGCAAACCACAGAAATGATTGCGAGAAAGATGGCGCTCAGCGCGTCGATCCGAACGATGAGGACGGCGCCCAGACCTGGCACGGAAAAGATCGGGGCAGAACTAGCGGCCGCACCATCCGCAAGCACCCGAATGCTCGCCACAAGCCCTGCCAGACAACCAGGCGCGGCGAACAGGAGCGCCAGCCCACCGATCTTCCTGGTCCTCAGTCCGACGAAGAACGTCACCACGGCACCAGCCAGAAGGATCAGCAGCGCCCAACCGTAGTATCCCAATGCTCCCATAGCCTGCTCCTCGGGTCCTCAGGCTTCTTGGCTCGATCAGAACCGCATCAGGTTGATGATCGGCAGCCCGACGATGGGGGCAGCCAGACACATGATGGACAGGACGATCAATGCCATGCTCATCGACGCCGGCGGATCCGTCGCGATGGCCGCCGCATCTGAAATCTCGCCGAAGAACACGCTGTGGCCCACTCGCAGGAACCAAGCGAACGCGACCACCACCTCAAGGAAAAAGGGAACCAACAGCAGATATCCGACGGATCCACCCAGATTGATCGCGCCACCCAGCAGGAAAAACTTGCTCCAGAAACCCGCGAAGGGGGGCACACCCGTGATTGTCAGCAAGCCGATGAAAAACGCGACCGACACGAGCGGAGCCCTGTAGCTCAAGCCACTCAATTCCTTGATGGAGCGAACCCCTGTGGTGTAGCTGATCGCACCCACGCACAGGAACAGAAGAGCCTTACCCATCGCGTGGTTGATGATGTGCAACAGTCCACCCAGCAGCCCGGTGCTGGAGCCCATGACGCCCAAGCCCACACCGAACAGGATGTAGGCCAGGTGGGTAATGGTCGAATAGGCCAGCAACCGTTTCAGGTCATCCTGGAAGAAGAACAGGTACACGCCCACCAGCATGGTGACAACCGACATGATACCCACCAGGAGGCCCGAGCCGAACGAGAGGTGGTAGTTGGCGGTGGCAACCCGGGCAATCAAGAACACGCCCGCTTTCACCATGGCGGCTGCGTGGAGGTACATGCTCACCGTGGTGGGAGCCTCCATCGCGTCGGGCAACCACGTGTAGAATGGAACCTGCGCCGACTTCGCCCAGGCCGCGATCAGGAGGAACAGGAACAAGAGAGAGCGAAGTTCCGGCGACACTTTGTCGAGCGCAGCAAAATCGAACGTACCGGTGTCGACGTACAGCAGCACGAGCGCTACGGCGAAGAAGAGGCCACCGGCCACCGTCATCAACACTGCCTTGAAGCCCGCTCTAAGCGAGGCCTCGTTGCGATAATGGGAAATCAGCGCCCACGAGCAGACAGTCGTCATCTCCCAGAACACGTACAACTGCAACAGGTTCGGAGCGATGGCCACGCCGATCATCGAAGCGATGAACAGCAGCATCCAGAAATGGTGGCGCGGCTTGCCCTCGTCCGTCGGATGCTCCCGGTTTCGCTTGCCCAAGTACCGGGTGGAGTACACGACCACCAGGAAACCGAGCAGCGCCACAACCGTCAGCAGCAACAGACCAAGCGGGTCAATCAGGTAGCCGAACACGCCGGGCGACTTCAGGCCCTCCAGCCAGGGCAGAGTGATGAGGACTTTGGCACTCCCCTCTGGAATCGCCGTGATGGCCAGGTAGCAGGCGATGATCAGGGTGATGCCCGCCGCCGTCACGGCGATTCCGTCCTCGACCTTTCGATTCCGAATGACCCCTGCCCCAATCGCTCCGATCACCGGCGCAAGCAGTAGGATCAAGATCCAAGCGTCCATCGTCTCCTGGCCCTCGGTCATTCTCTCAGGATTTCACAGATCAGCTCGCCGACCTTCTCGACTGCGTTCTGCACTTCCTCCGACAAGCCACTCCCCTGCCGTACTTGAGAAGGCTGAATCCCGAGCAGGAGGCACTCCAACTTCGCATCATGAGCGAGATACTTCATCACCAGCGCCAGCGAAGGTCTGTGCGTGTCGTGTCGATCATCCCTCAGCTCGTCGGCGCTCAGCAACGCCACGTCGCCCGGAGCCCCGCCGAAGTCCACCGCGTCCACGAAGAGAATCACGTCGCATCCCAGTGACTTGATGACGTCGGTGTACGACTCCGGAACATCCTCCGCCAGCACAACCGGTAAACCACAGCGCTTCAGCCGTTGCGCTAGGACCATGCCCGCCGCGTCGTCCCCTCGGTCAAGCCGGCCGACCCCCACTACTCCTACTCGGCCACGGCCGACGCGGCGCAACCCCTCGTCAACCGATTGTTTCATCCTTCGCCGCGGAACCCAACGATGGCAAAGAAAACCGTACCCACGGCCCCCAGCACCAGAAGTGTCCAGTAGAAGCCGCGAAGCACCGAGTTGTAACCAGCCAGGCTGGGCGTGGCTTCCGCCACTGCGTGGTACTTGCGGCCCAGAAATCTTTCGGCATCCTCGTGGCACTTGCCGCAGGTGGTCGGCAGGTTTTCCGGGTTCACGGGCGACCGTGGATCCTCCGGCGGCAAAATCGCGTGGAAACCGTGGCAAGTTGCACAACGTGCGACCGCAACCGATCCGAATCGGTCTGCTCGCCCGTGTGCGCTCGTTTCGTACGTGGCGAACCGATCGAGGGGCACCCCGTACTTCCGCATCAGTTCAGGATCGGTGTGACACTCGGCGCACTTGTCGATCAAGAGGTTGTGCATCGCCTGCCGCTCTTCCACCAGGCGCGCCATCGGCACCACGTCGTGCACGCCATGGCAGCGCTCGCACGTCGGCACGTCCGGGTTGCCCTCGGCGGCCTCACGACCGTGTACACCTCTGCTGTAATCTCGGAGAGCACCCTGATGGCACTGACCGCATTCCACAGGCGCCCCGGCTTCGGTGTGCGGATAGCTCCAGTCACCCGGGTGACAGGCCGTGCACGGCAAGCCGCCGTGAGCTGAGTTCCGATAGGCCGAGCTATCCACGTAGACGATCTTGCCCTGCTCGGACTTCAGTCCAGGAAGACCGTGGCAACGCAGACACTCCTGCGCACCCGCGGCCGAAAACGCGGCCATCACCGCCACAGCAGCTACGCCCAACCAAATCTGCACTTTCGCGCCAATCACCATGGCCCTCGTTCTCTGCTCGACCGCGCGCTCAACTCTTGCCTACAGAGGTTCGGTGAAAGCCCGCATTTGCTTGAAGCTGAACACCGGACCGTCAGTGCAAACGTACTTGTGATTGATCGCGCAGTGACCACACTTCCCCACACCGCATTTCATGTAGCGCTCGAGGGTCGAGATGATGTGATCCGGATCGAAACCCATGCCCAGAAGGTCCTGAATCACGAATTTGATCATGATGGGCGGGCCACAGGTGAATGCCACCGTCTTGTCCGGATCCACGGTGATCTTGTCAAACAGGGTGGTCACCACGCCCACGTGGCCGGTCCAGGTCTCGTCGCCCACGTCCACCGTCTGCATGAACTCCACGTCCTCGCGCTTCTCCCACTCATCCAGTAAGCGCTTGTACACTCGGTCCGCGGGCGTACGGGCACCGTACAGGATGATGAGCCGGCCGAATTTGTCCCTGGCATCCAGCATGGGCTCGATCAGCGACCGGAGCGGGGGCAGACCGATTCCGCCGGCCACAAACAGAATGTCGTAGCCGAATACCTCCTCGAAGGGGAAGTGATTGCCGAGGGGGCCTCGAACACCTACGATGTCCCCTTCCTTCTTCTCGTGGAGGGCATTCGTGACTTTCCCCACGGCCCGCACGGTGATGTCGAAGTCCTCCTTGCGGTTCGGGTTGGAAGCGAAGCCAAACGGGGCTTCGCCAGCTCCGAACACGCTCACCTCCACGAACTGACCCGACCGGAATGAAAACTGCCGACGGTAGTCATCGTCCACAAATCGCAGCGTAAACGTCTTCGTGTCGTAGGTCTCATCTACGATCTTGGTGATCGTAGCCAGCTGCGGCACATAGAGATGGCTGTTCCCACTGGTTCCGCTCACGGTGACCTCCACTTGGTTCCATCACTCAGGAGGTACGCGCACTGGCTCGACGGGCTGTCCTTCCCTGCGCAGACGCTTCAACACGGCTGGCAGGTCCAGCAGCTGCATCGCCTCACAAGCGATGATGCAGCGACCGCACCCCACGCACCCGTGGTGTCCATCCTCTTGCATGTACTGGTAGCTTAGCTTGTGATAGAAGCGGCGCTCGATCCTTCTGGCCGGTGCGCCCCTCGGATTGTGCCCGGATGCCTCACGGGTGTATCCCGCGTACTGGCAGGAATCCCAACACCGCTCCCTCACCCCACACTGGTTGTCTTCCATGAAATCCTGGACATCAAAGCAGGTGCACATGGGACAGAGGTGGGTGCAGGCACCACAACTGAAGCACTCCCGGCCCATCTCCTCCCACAACTCCGGCTTCACACGGCCCTTGGTCATTTGAATGATGCCTTTGGCCATGTATGCCGTTGTCTGGAACTGAGCGTCGCACTGGCGCATCAGCTCGTCGCGCCGCTGCAGGTGCTCCTCCGAAGCCGGGGTCGCCTGGAGTTTGCCCTCCTGGAGAACGGCCACTCCCTTTTCGCTCCCGACCTCCACCAGGTACAGATCTCCCAGATCGGTGAGCTGGACGTCGTAGCCGTCTTTCAGGTACGGGCCGGTATCGGTGCAGATGCAGAAGCACGTTTCGAGCGGTGTGTTGCACGCAATGCTGATCAGGACCGTCCTCTCCCGCCGCGCGAAGTACAAATCATCCACGAACTTGCCGCTGTAGAACTTGTCCCAGTGGAGGATGCCCTTCACGTCGCAGGAGCGGATGCCGAAGAGGATCTGCTTGGGCGGGGGTTTGGGAAGCTCCAATTTCGGTTTGCCATTCAGGCAGAATCGGAAGAGCTCTTCCGTGGGCGGCGCCAGGAAGCGCTTGGGTGGATCCAGTTCGTTCACATAGTCGAAGAACAATTCCTTGGAGGATTCCACCTCGTCGAAAATCACTTCACCGTCCGGACCTTTGGTCGGACCGATGATCCGCCACCCTTTCTGTAGCCGGTCCAGGGTCTGGAGGAAGTCCCCTTTGGGGCAGACCAAAACGTCGCCGACGTTCATCCCGCTTTCTCCAGCTTTCCAGCGAACGATCTCATGGCCGGGGCTTTGGACTCGGGCTCCAGCTCATCCGGAAGGATTTCGTTGGTCAAACCGCGACGGTAGTGCAGCGGCACGAAAATCGCTCCGCGCGGCACGTCTCTGGAAACCCGGAGGGTGCGCTCCACCGCTCCCCTGCGGGTCACCAGCCGTACTACGGTTCCACCCCGCAGCCCCTGCTCCCGAGCCTCCTCTGAATTCATCCACACTTCGGGTTCGGGGTACTCGCGGGCCAGCGTGTGAGAATGCTCGACCATCGTGCCCGTCCGCCAGTGGAAGGGCGGGCTCCCCACGAAGCCCATGAGGGGATACTCTTCGTCCGGAGCCTCGGCAAGGTCGCGAAGATCCGGGACAAGCAACTTCGGCGCTGTCTCCGCCGCAATCCTCACCAGCTCTCCTCCGACCTTCTCGCGCACGCCCTGCCAGGTGATGCCCTCGTATCCCGGCACCAACTCCACCATCTGGGCGAAGACCTGTTCCGGGGTTCTCTCCTTGACCTTGTGGCCGAATTTGGCCATCAGTTCGAGAAGAATCTCCAGGTCCGGTCTGGCTTCGCCAGGGGCATCCACGGCTTTGCGCAACGCTTGCACCCGTCCCTCGAGGCTTGTGACCGTTCCCTCTTTCTCGGCGAACGCCGCCGCCGGCAGCACGACGTGGGCCTGCTGGGCGGTGTCGTTGAGGAAAAGATCCTGGACCACCAGCAGTTCGAGTTTGTTCAAGGCCTCGCGAACCGCGCCGGTGTTTGGCCACAATCGCAGGAGGTTTTCGCCGACCACGTACAGGGCTTTCAGTTCGCCCTGCGCCGCTGCGCGCAGCATTTCGCCCAGGCTCTTGCCAGGGGTTGCCGGGGGTTTCGTCCCCCAGGCCTTCGCGAAACGGTCCTGCGCATCGGCGTCGTTCACCGGCCTGTATCCAGGTAGCATGTCCGGCAGAAGCCCGAAATCGCAGGCACCGCGCTCGTTGTTCGAGTGATGAACGGGAAGCAACGCTCCCCACTCAGGAGTTCGGACATTCAGCAGCAAAGCCAGGTCTGCCAACAGGGCCACCACGGCCGATCCATTGAGGTGTCCCGTCACGCCAGCACCGTACAGCATCACGGGCCGCTCCGCCGCTGCCAGAAGATCAGCAACCCGATGGACATCTTCCGCCGCCACGCCGCAGTCGGCCGCGACCCGCTCGAGCGTGTAGGCTTCCGCAACTCTGCGGAGATCTTCCACACCCTCAGGCTCCGCCTTGGCCAGCTCGCGGCTCAGGATCTCTCGAATGAGCCCCAGCAGCAGGACTGCATCCGTACCTGGACGGACCTGAAGGTGTACGGTGGCGAAAGTGGCCAAGTCGGTCCGGCGCGGATCGACCACCACCAATGGTTTGCCATCTTTGGCGGCGCGGAGCACGTACGCACCGACTCGAGCCGCCTGCTCCTTGGGATTCTCGCCCACGAGCAGGATCAGATCGCTCTCCGGGACGTCCAGGATACGTGCCGCGTGGCCGAGACCACCCCAGAGCTTGCGGAAAACGGCCAACGTGGGACCGTGGGTCAGACGCGCAGCAGTATCGACGTGGTTTGTACCAAGGCAGCTGCGGGCGAAACGGCCCAGCAGGAAGGCTTCCTCGTTCGTGATCTTGGTCGAGCCCACCACCCCAACCGCTTCGGGACCGTGCTTTTCCACGATGTCCCTCAGCGTTCTCACCACCCGGTCAACGGCCTCGGACCATTTGACCTCCCGCCAGCCGTCGTCGGTGCGGATCAAGGGTCGCTTGAGCCGATCGGGGTGTCGAAGGGCGCGGAACCCGTTCCAGCCTTTGAAGCAGAGGGTACCTTTGCTGGTGGGATGGGCCTTCTGAGGTGCGACACCGATGACCCGGCCATCCTCCACGTCGAGGAAGATGCCGCAACCGCACCCGCAGAAGCCACACGTGGTCAGCACTTTGCCCACCGACTTCCTCCTGTGTGGTTGGCGCGGTCCACCCATTCGTCGTCTCAGTTGCCGCTTTGGGGAGCACATCTTGTGCCATCGCGGGCAGCTGTTCTACTGATGACTCGTAAGTCCAAAAAGCTACGCAGGTACGCCCCGCCAAAACGGGAGCCAACGGCCTGGAACCCCTTCCCACATTTGCGACTGATGCTCAGAGCAATTCCAGAACTTGGGAAATTCACCCTGGGCGAAATCCCAGTGCAACGAACAAACGCCGAAAGGTTCCCGTCCGCGGCACGTTCACAGCTACGCGGAAGCTACCAGGCAACCCGATGGGCGCTGAGATCACAGGGGTGAGGACGCCGGAGACGGACTTGCGGGCAGGAAAACCCGGGCTGATTTTTCGAGGACAAAGGAAAAGATTTCAGACTTTCCCGGCGTCGGATGAGGTGCACCGGGGCGCGGGGGCACCAGTGGCGCCAGAGGTCCCGTGAGTTCCCACGCAACCCCGAGACCAGGGCCGCGCACAGGATCCCCGCAGGCGACATCGGGATGCTCCGTGAGACAGGCGGGACCAACAGCTTCAGCACCACGGGAGGAAAAGCACCGTTCTCTCCCCCAGCCAATACCGGCTGCGAAGACGGGCTGGCTACGGTACGTCTCGTGCCCGGGCCCAAGGTTTCTGCAGCAAAACCCGGCTCCGGCAGGGCCGGCAAGTGCCCCCTGACCGCCGGCGCCGATGTCGCGACGGAACCACGATCCCCCGTAGCCACGCTTCAGAGCCGCTTCAGCCCGCCGTCCGCCAAGCTCGTCACCCGCGCACCGAATGAGAACCCGCCTCACGCGAGCGATAGCCAGGCCCCAGCGCGCTGCCACCGCCGTGCAGCGTCGCCTACTCTACAACCTCGTGAACTCGGCGCCAGGGGAAGGCAACGAGGTCATCAGCTCAGGTTCGTATCCGAAGCGCTCGCGGAAGGCGCTACGCGTTCGGCCCTCGAGCTCGGAGAGGGCGTCGCGGTGCACAATTGTGACCGTGCAGCCACCGAACCCGGCCCCCGTGAGTCGTGAGCCCAGCACGCCCGGCGTCGATCGAGCCACTTCCACCAGCAGGTCCAGCTCCTCGCAGCTCACCTCGTAGTCGTCGCGAAGGCTGTCGTGAGATGCATTCAGCAGCGCACCGAAGGTCTCCAGATCCCCCCTCTCCAGCGCTTCCACGCTCTCCAGGACCCGCTGGTTTTCCGCAACCACGTGGCGACAACGCTTGTACACCTGCGGTGGCATGCGGTCGCGATACCTCTCCAATAGAGCCAGGTCCACGTCCCGTAGCGCGCGCACGTGTGTTTCTCCTGCTTGCCGCAGGATTCGCACCCCCGTCTCGCACTCTTCGCGCCGGCGGTTGTATTCCGAGTCCACCAGCCCCCGTTTCTTCTTCGAATCCGTGATGGCTACCAGATGCTCACCGAGGCTGAGGGGAATCTGTCGGTAGTCCGTGCTGCGACAGTCCAGAAACAGCGCGTGACTCTCTTCAGCCAGCGCCGAGATGAACTGATCCATGATCCCGCACTTCACCCCCACGAACTCCGTCTCGGCGGCATGGCAGATCAGCGGGCGTTCCCGAAGCGGAATATCCAGATTGAACAAGCCCATGAGGAGGTACAGGGTGGCAACTTCGATGGCAGCGGAACTGCTAAGCCCTGAACCGATGGGAATGGTACCGTAGTAAACGGCCTGCAAATCCCCCACGGCGTGGCCCCGACGCCGGAGCTGGTCAAGCACGCCCAGCGGGTAGTCGATCCACGCACCGGTTCGAGTGAGGGAAGCCGAATCCACCTCCCGTGATTCCAGTCCGTTCAGACTGGCAAACCGAAGGGACCCGCTGGCTGCCCTGCCTCCGGCCACCCAGATGCGCCGATCCACCGCCATCGGGAAGACGAAACCGTCGTTGTAGTCCGTGTGCTCTCCAATGAGGTTCACTCTGCCCGGTGCGCTTGCCACCACCTCCGCATCCGCACCGAAACGCGTTCGAAACTCGTCCACGACCTTCGTTTCCATCGGATCCATGATCCCTCCCGAGCTCAGCTTGACTTGTACCTCGCCCTGACGAATCCGCCCACGTGAGCAGCGTCTCCGCACCGGCCCCGAATCAGCGAAAGCCGCCGGGCATCTGGCGCGGCAAGTAGTCCAGCTTCACGCGGTGAAGCGCCTTGAACACATTGTCCAGCAATCTGGGGTCTTCACGAGTGATTTCCCTCAGCAGGGACATAATTCGGTCGCGTTCCGTGCGTCCTGAACTGGGGCACCCGCTGTCGAACACCGGGTACGACTGCTCCCGAGCAAACCGCTTGAGCATCCTCTCGTCGACGTAGTAGAGCGGCCGGATGACGTAGAAACGGCCGCCGAAGAAGTCCTGCTTCGGCACCATTGTGCTGATTTCCCGGCTGTAGAGCAGATTGAGGAAGAAGGTCCCAACTATGTCATCCCGGTGGTGCCCGAACGCCAGCTTGTTGCAGCCAAGTTCGTCTGCGATCTCGAAGAGGCGTTTCCTGCGCAGCCGGGCGCAGAGGAAGCACGGATTGGCCCGGTTGAAGCCCGAATGCGCCAACGGACCGATCTCACTGTCGTACACCCGTAGTTCGAACCCCATCCCACGCACGTACTCGCCCACGGACTTCAAGCCTTCGTGCTCGATGTCCTTGAAACCCATGTGGATGTGCACCGGCACCAGCTCGAGTCGCCAGTCCGCCAGATAGCGCGTTTCGTACAGCAGGGTAAGCAAGGCCAGAGAATCCGCTCCCCCGGAAATGGCCACCAGCACACGATCGCCCGGCTCGACGAGTCGATAATCGCGGATCGCTTTGTCCACCCGGCTGATCAAGCCGCGGTGCAACCGAGTCAGCCGGTCGCGACGTGATCCAGCTCCAGACGAACCGGCGGATTGAAGTAGCCGATCCGAATCCAGGGCGCTTCTCTCTTCAGTCGATCGAGCCAATGAATGATCCCTATCGACAGCGATTCGTCCAGTTCGACCAGACCGAGGCGTTCGACGTACACATCCGGGTCGAGGTTGAGATTTCGAGCCTGAATCATGTCGACCCTGTATTCCTTCACGAGGTTCAACAGGGCTTCTAGCTCGTCGCGGAAATCGGTGAAGCCGGGAAACACAAAGTAGTTGATGCTCACCCAGATCCCGTGGGCCTTGGCGACGCGAATGGACTCCACGACGTCTTCAAATCCGTATCCACGCGGTTGAAAGTACCGCTCGTAGTACACCTTCCGCGCGCTGTTGAGGCTCACGCGGATACTGTCCAGGCCCGCGCGACACAGCCGCGCAACGGCTTCCGAATCGAAGGCATTCGTGTTCAAATTGATCTTGCCTCGGTCCGTGCGCTTGCGAATGGCGCGAATGGCTTCCTCCAGCAGGTCCGCCACCAGCAGAGGCTCGCCTTCGCACCCCTGCCCAAAGCTGATGATCGCGTTGGGTGCACTTTCCAAATGCGGGACGGTGAACTCGACGATTTCCTCGACCTTGGGAACAAAGTCGATTCGTTCCTGTGCGGGCGGTGGCTCATTGCCCGGCTGGTAGGACAGGCACCCGATGCAATCTGCGTTGCACCCGGGGCTGGTCGGCACGGGACACTCCCATCTACCGAGCACAAAATTCCTCGCCGCGGGGCACCCATACCGCCGAACGCAATTCTCCACCAGATGCCGCACCAGCCGGTTCCCCGGGTAGCGCCGCAAAGCCTCCTCGGCTCGCTTTTCGATTTCTCGCAGATTGAACTGCGCGAGGTCCTGCCGAATGTCCGGATCGACTCGCGTGCCAGCCACCCAGAACTCACCCTCTCGCCAACCCACGGCGGCGTAGGCGTAGAGGGGTAAAGTAGGCGCATCTTCCGATCTTTCGTAGGCAGCACGGTAGGTCCAGGTGTGGGCGGGAGCCATGAAGGCAGCCACGGCCAGCACGCGCCGGCCGCCGTACTCGGGCACCTGCACGGGCTCCCCGGACTCCGGATCGAAGGCCAATGGCAGGCGACCCGGCAGGACGTACAGATTGCTGCCGAAGGGCATTGGAATGAGCTCGTCATCCGAAGGCAGGTACAGATTCCTCACGCCCCGGCCCAGCATCTTGAGCCCGGGGATCTCGAAAATTCGTCCCTTCTCGTCCGCGACCACCAGGTCGGGCACGTTTTCCAGGTCCTGCGCGCTCATGCCCTCGTTTCCGCTCCGCAGCCTACCGGAAGTTTCCCGTCGAAACGGTACCCGCCCCCGTCGTGCCCCTCGGGCGAACGGGCCGCGCCTGGCACCGGCTCTCTCACCCAAGTCCCACAATCAGGGCGTCTCCCGCTCGGACCAGACTTGTGCCTCAAGAACAGCTGGAGCCCCGGATCGTCGCGCGCCGCACGCCGGCGGGATCAGAAGAAATCCGTGCGCCAGAAATCCACCCCCTCGGACTCCAACCAGCGGAGGTAGGCTCGAAGATCTTCCACGCCCAGACCCGTGAGCTCCGCCAGGCGGGACTCGTCCACCACAGCCAGCATCAACTCGTCGATCCACTGGTCGCCGGCGTAGTGCGAACTGCGGGTCAGGACACCCTCCCGGTCGAGGGCGTCGGCCAGGAGACGATCCGTACCCGCCCACTCGAAAGCGACCTCAAGCAGCGCGTCGACCTGCCGTGCATCCAAATCGCCGCAGCCGAACTCCGTGATACGCCAGCTTCGATCGATTTCATCCACCCGCAGATATCCCCGTACAAACCCGTCCCCCTCGTACACCAGCCACACGGGACGGGTCGAGATGGCACCCCGATCCAGAGAATGCCACCGGGCCTCGTCGCGTCGCACCAGTAGCGGGTGCGTCGAGGCGTAGGCCTCGTGCACTCGCTGGATCTCCGGCCAATCCCCCTCGCCCGCTTCGCGAACGCCCAGGCGAGCACCCGAGCCCCGGACGCGCTTTTCGAAACGTAGCCGACGCATCGGCAGCGACCGGTAGCCGAAGCGCCGGTAGAATCCGTGAATTCCCGTGAACAGAATCGAGATCCCGTAGCCCCTACGCCGCATCTGGTCCAGGGCATCCTGCATCAGGGCCGACGCAGCGCCACGGCCTCTCCAAGAGGGATCAGTCCCCACATTGCCGATTCCGCCGCAGACTACCCAGCGCCTCGCAAAAGACACCTCACGGTGAAAGATCTGAACAGCGCTGATCACCCGATTCCCTTCCACAGCCACCCGGGTCTGCCAGGGTTCCCAGGCGGGATCCTCCCGCACGCTCCGAACGAAGAAGTCCCTCGGGGTGTCGGCAAAGGCGGCTGCCCACAGATGGAAAACCCGCTCCAGTTCCTCTTCGTCGCGTACTGCCCGTATCTCCACTGCGCAGCCTCGATCTCCGACCCATCGCACTCGACGATTCCAAGCCGTCGGAATTTACGAGGTCGCCAGGGAATTCAAAGGGGAAAAATCGAGTCGAGAGCGGTTTCGCGGAGAGCTGGACCGAAAAAGCGTTACGTCAGCGTGCCGGTACCGCGTGAAACAGCCGATTCCTTGGAACCACAGAGCCACCGAGTGCACGGAGGCGGCATAGAGGGACCAGAGGGCACGCAAATGCGGCAAGGTTCCCGAGACGTGCCTGCGACGTTCCCGCCCACCGGTCGAACGAACGTCCGCACGCCCATTTCCGT
Source organism: uncultured Cytophagia bacterium (assembly GCA_964464205.1). Lineage (GTDB taxonomy): Bacteria > Zhuqueibacterota > Zhuqueibacteria > Oleimicrobiales > Geothermoviventaceae > Zestofontihabitans. The sequence continues at coordinate 4,396 of CAYXFI010000016.1, read as the reverse complement.
TCGATGCGGTCATCGTTGACCCTGGAGCAGGTTTTGAGTGAGCACTGTACCATTCGAAACGCTTGGCTTCGCCGCCCTCTCTGTGTCACCCTCTGTGCCCTCCGGGTCGCCGTGGTGACGAGCCTTCCGGCGCAAACCTCCTGGGCTTTCGTGCAGCATCAGATCTCGAGAGCACTCTGCGGAGCGTCGTCCAGCCAGTTGAACCGCCGCTGTAGCCCTCCGCGAAGGGAATCCGGGAGAACGCGCGATCCGGAGCCATCTCACGCCACCTGCCGGAACGACCACAACTTCCGTACGCGGAGATCCCAGGTCCCAACGGCCACACGATCTCGTACACGAAGGGCCCAGCTGCCGCTGCCTAAACCTCCACTCCTTCGGGGAAACAACGAGTTGGTGGCGGGACCACCACGCGCGGAGCGGGATTAGAAGGGCCCGCGGTGTCCCCAGCACGCTGACGACGGCCCGGAACAGAAAAGGGGCTTGAAGCCGACGCTCCAAGCCCCGTAAGCTACGACGCGCGGAATTGCTCAGGTTCGATCAAATCCCCATTTCTTCCAACAACCGGTCGGCGATTTTCTCCGCCACCGCCGGCCTCGAATAGAAGCCATTCTCCACCCGCTGACGGACCGCCTCGAGATCCTTCGGGTTCCCAGAAGCCCCTTCTCCCGCGAGCTTCTCGGCCACCTTTCGGGAAAGGTCCGCCGCTTCCCCTGGATTCCGCACTGCGCCGCTCGTGACCAATCGATCCGCCAGCCGCGCGGCGGTTTCCTCAACTTTCCGCGCACCCGGGGAGTCCGCGCTTGCGTCTTTGCTCAGCAGGCGTTTGGCCTCTTCTGAGATCTGGATCGTGTCCTCGCGTGGTTCCTGGGCCTTCGGCTGCTGCGCTTTGGTCTCGACCTGTCTCTGGTATTCCTGCGGCCCCTGACTTCCTCCAACGCCACGAATTTCCATTGCTTCTTCCCTTCGGTTTAGTAGCGCCCAAACGACGCGTACTACGCTCCTGTTCGTCTATCGGCACAAGCAGGCGTAACTTTAGCGATTTCGAGCAGGGTGGTCGAAAACCGGCCATGTTCCATCAGGCTTTCGTGTCCACGAAACGACCGCTCGGTTCCGACCCGCCGGGATATCCCGTCCCCCGACGCAGCCCCATCAGCTTCCTCAGCTCGGTTTCCACCTCGTCGCGCAGCTGACGCACGATGGTCACATTGTCGCCCTCAACTTCGACAACCTGACGAACCCGCTCCCCCAGTTGCTGGAGCAACGATTCGATCTCTCGTCTCTCCTCCGCACCGAACTGATTCTTGTGCTCTTCCCAGCTCTTCCGGAGGGCGTCGATCTCGCGGTCATGCCTCTGGATGGTCTCCAGGAGTTTCTGCTTCTCGACCTCGTGTTCCGCGACACGGTCCAGGTCACGCTTCTGCAGCAGTTGGCGCTGGCGTTCGCTGACTGCCCGCAGACGGTCCATGTTTCGGACCTGCTCCGAAAGCCTTTCGCGCAACAGTTCCGCAATGGAGTCGGAAAAACCGGCAATCATCGTCGTCTCCCTCAGGCAAACACGGCGACCGCATCCTGGACCTCCGCTTCCTGCTTGCCCTCCCGGGAGACTTTTCGCACAACCTCCTCCCAAGCATCACGAAGGGACCGGAGAATACGCAGGACCTCCTCGAGGTGACGCTGGCTCTTCAAGAGATTGGCTTCGTTCAGATGCCTGTACATGAACAAGTACAGCGACTGCAGGTTACCCGCGATTTCTCCCGCGCTCGGATCGAGGGCCATTAGAAGCTCCATCAGAATGTCCTGAGCTCGGAGGATGTGCTCTCCCTTGCCCAGCATATCGCCCGCGCTCAGGGCTTCCTTGGCTTTCTCCAGTCTCGAAATCGCCCCTTCGTACAGCATCAGCACCAGTTTACCCTGTTCCGAGGTCCCAACCTGGACTCTCTTGTACTCACCAAGTCCGGCAGTGGCGGTCATTCAACTTCCTCCCAAGGGTGCTAACCTTCCAGCGTCGTACGTCTCTAACCCCGCCCGTAAAGCGAGCCTAGCTGCGAGCCCAGGTACGTACTCAGATTGTTCATGGCCGAAAGCATGCGTTCCAACTGGGTGAATCGATTCTCGAGCTGCACGCGACGCAACGCCAGACGGTCCTCCCACATGTCGATCCGCTCCTGGATATTGTCGATGATGTCCTGGAGGACGTCCTGACGCTCGGCCACGTAGCCCGTGTAAGAATCGGTGATGAAATCGAGATGATCCTTCATCTGTCGGGCCACCCCCTTCGTGATGGTCACCGATCCCTGGCTCTGTCCCTGGGCCGCCAGTTGATCGGGCGTCAGAGTGACGAGAATGGCCAGGTCGGCGATGTTGGTCTGATCCGAATCGCCCGTGAGCACCCGGCCGCTACCGGTGGCCTCCTCCCCGTTGATCGTGCCCTGAACGTCCTGTCCGGTGTACGTGCCCGCGGTGAGCCCCAGCTCGCTCCCACTCTCGCTCATAGTGAAGCCGTTGCCCGACCCGTAGGCATTGTGCTGGATCTTCAGGTACCCATTCTCATTGCTCGCGGTGATCCCGAGGCTATAACGGCCCGTTTGGGTGACGTTGAACGTGCCGAAATCCTGATAGTCCTGGCCATCGTGCGTCCGCGTCAGCGTGAGGGTTATGTCGCTCGTTCCTGCGGTCACGTCTTCGATCACGATGTGCCCGCTCGCGTCGAGGGAGGCCACCACGTCACCATTGAAAGCATCCTGAATCTCCCGGAGCAGGTCCTGCACCGTCGTACTGTCAGAAATGGTGAAAGTCTCCAGGACGGAACCGCCTGTGTGGTCCGTGCCCGAGATGGTGATCACGTCCCCGCTGGTGAACGCAGGGTCGGTGCCAGTGTCAATGTTCACCAGCAGTGTGGAGGTGGTGATCGGATTGCCACTGGAAGTCTTGCCTTCGGAACCGGTCAGTTGCTGGTTGTGTTCGGCCGAAAGCTCCTCGTTGATTCGGCTGACGATCGTATCGATCGTATCGCCCGCGTAGAGCTGGATCTCCGCAGACCAGCCGGTGTGGTAGTCCGTGATGGTCAGCACCGTGTCGGAGGAAATTCCCGAGGTCAGGTCCGTGGATCCCGTTGTCGACGCCCGCGTGGCCGCCTGAGTGATCACCACGTCGTACGTGCCGGGCTGGGTGTTCTTGGTGAACGAAATGACCTGGATGTCCGCGTCGCTGGCCGCGCCACGGCCGATGAACAGCCGCATCACCCCTTCGAAGTCGTCCTCCAACGCCTCCGTGAGTTCCGCGTCATCGATCTGGATCAACCCGTGCCGGTCGGTGGAAATGCCGATCTGCGACAGGGCGTTCAGATCCGAAGGAAGACCCTCGACGGAATTCACCAGGATCCTACGAATCCCGCCCTGGATCGTGCGGAGAGTGGCGTCGCCGAAAAGCGTCCCCGCCTCCTGCGTCTCCTCGTTGTAGGTGAACTGCTCGTTGATGTACTGGACGATGTCGTTGTATTTGTTGGCGAAATCGTGGATCCGCTGTTTCACTCCCTCGATGTCGCGCGTCACGGAGATGTTCACCGTGGTGCTCGAGTCGGCCTGGTGCAGGTTGAACGTGATCCCATCAATGGCGTCCGAAACCGTGTTGGTGGAACGACTGAGGTGGATCCCATCGACTTCGAACTCCGCGTTCTGGCCGGCGGAGAGTTGGATCGAATAGCCGTAGGTGGAGACTTGCATCGTGCCGAAGTTGAGATTGCCCCCGCCCTCGTTGTTCTCGGTGATCGTAATGGCGAGCCGGCTCTCGCCCGTCTGACTGTCCGTCACCTGAAGCCTGCCCTGCGAATCGATCGTCGCCGTCACATTGCCGCCGAACAAGGTTTCGATGTAGTCGAGGAAATCCTGGACGGTGCCGTTGACGTCCGAAATCGTGTAAGTGCCGGACACGGAGTCGCCGTCGTGGTCAGTCCCGGTGATGGTGATGGTGTCGCCGGCGGTCACATTGGCGTTGTAGATCTCGGACCACTTGGTCGAGGCCGTGATCGGCGTTTGACCATCGGGCTGGTAGTTGCTCACCGTGCCGGTCAGGACCTGATTGTCCCCACCTGAGAAGTCTGCCTCGAGAATGCCGAGAGTCTCCAGCACATTGTTGCTGTCGCCGAAGCTCGTGGCCCCCTGAATCTCCAGGCGATACCGCACCTCGCCGTCGATCGTGGTCGAAGTGATGGAGGTAGTAACGCCAGCAATCCCAGCGTTGTCGATCTTGGTTTTGATGGTCTCCAGGGTGTCCGTCGACAGATCGATGGAGATGCTGGTGCCATTGATGGTCACCGTGCCGCTGGGCGCACTGGTGAGCCCCAGGATGCTCTGGATGGAAGCCGTGCGGCTGGTGAAGTAATCCGTGGCTGCACCGC
>CAYXFI010000015.1:0-23882 GCA_964464205.1 uncultured Cytophagia bacterium | reverse complement strand
GGTGGACATTCGCTTCTACCTGCGCGCCCAATGTTGCGGCGGAATGGGGCGTTAGACTCGCTACGCTGCGCTTCGTGGCGCGCTTGGAGGTGAAACGATGAACACGCTCGATTGGATTGAGCACACAGTGAACGAGCTCGGCCCGTGGGGCCGGGCTGTTGTGGTGGGGAAAGACGCTGCGTCCCTCGCGGACCGACTCGCGCAGGCTTACGGCCTGAGGACGGTGGCCATTGGCCGCGATCGTGAGCAACTGTCAGCGCGGTCGGGGCCGACCATGATGTGGGGCACGGGTGGATCGCTGGCTGTGGTGGCGCTGGGAAGGGCCTTGCCGATCCGGGCCGAGGTGGCTACCTGGGCTGTGGCCGTGGGAATCCCTGGGACTGTGGATGAGGAGCGGGCGCAGGTGCTTGCGGAGCTCCGCCGAGTTACGAAACCCAACGGCCACGTGCTCCTGGTCGAGGACATTCCCTCTTCGCGGGGGGCGGATCTCACCGGCTGGCTTCGGGAGGCGGGATTGAAAGAGGAGGTAGTGCGCCGCACGGAGGGCGCCGTACTGGTGCTCGCGTCAGTGGCGCTGGAGAAGAGCGACGACCCCGACGTGCAGCTACGCAGGAAGGTGATGCAGCGCCTCGCGGAGGTGATCGACCCCGAGACGGCGATGGACGTGGTGACGATGGACATGATTGTGGATCTGAAGGTCAAGGACGGTACGGTGGACTTCAAATTCCGGCCCACCACGCCCTACTGTCCGATCGCTGTGCACCTGTCCATCATGATCAAACGAGCTGTACAGGACGTGGAGGGGGTCAAGCAGGTGAACATGACGGTGGTCGACTACGTGGACGCTGACAATCTGACCCGCGAGCTGAAGTCCATTTGATTCCGTTCTCGTGGGGGTGCGTTCCAACGCGTCCAGAGGCTCCCGTGCGTCGTCAGAATCCAGCGGAGCTCGTGGGGATCCGCTTCACCGCAGCTCAAACGCGATTCGCAGGACTTCCGGGTCGGACCAGTTCGTGACCCGGCTGGAGCCGGAATCGGCGGGGTTCTTGACGAGTGCGACCTTTCTGGTTTTCTCTCTGATCTCCAGGATCTTGTCGAACTTCTGCTCAAACAGGTCGAGCAGATCGGGGTCGAATTGCTGGCCGCGGGCCTGTTTCATTAGCTCCAGTGCCTTGTCCACCGGCAGTGCCTCTTTGTACGGGCGCTCCGTGGTCAGAGCATCGAACACGTCGGCAATGGCGCAGATCCTGCCCCAGATGGGAATCTTGTCCCCCGTTAGGCCGCGTGGGTAACCGAGGCCATCCCACCTCTCGTGATGGGTGAGAGCCACGATGGCGCTCACCTGAAGCAGCCGTGACGGCGATCCGGAGAGGATGCGCGCCCCGATCACCGTGTGCTTGCGCATCACCTCCATCTCCTCGTCGGTCAGTCTTCCCTTCTTCTGCAGGATCGAGTCGGGTACGCCGATCTTGCCGACGTCGTGCATGGGTGCGGCGTGACGCAGGATCTCCACATCGCCGGGCGACATACCCGCTGCAGCCCCGATCACTGTGCTGTACCAGCTCACCCGCTGCAAGTGCTCGGCGGTGCCGCTGTCCTTGTACTCCGCCGCCAGAGCTAGCCGGTGGAGAGTGTCCACGTACGCCTGGTAGGTGCGCCGATGCGCCTTCGCCATTTCCTCAAGCGCCTTCCGCAGCGCCGAAGTGCGTTTGCGCACAACCTCCTGCAGTTGGCGCTCGTGGTCCTTCAGGGCGTCGTACGCCCGTTTCAGCTTGAGGAGGGAGGCAATCCGAACGCGCAGCTCCGTCTGGTCGATGGGCTTGGTGATGAAATCATTTGCGCCGGCCTCCACCGCGTTCAGGCGGTCTTCCCGGCTACCGAGCGCGGTCACCATCATGATCGGAATGTCCTTCGTGGCCGGGTCCTGGCGGATCTTCTGCGCCACTTCGTAGCCGTCCATGCCCGGCATCATCACGTCCAGCAGGACCACGTCGATGTCGAGACTGAGCTTGCCCAGCGCCTCGAAACCGTCCCTGGCGGTTTCGCATTCGTACCCGAAGCGCGAAAGCATGTCGACCAGCAGGTCCCGATTCATGGGCTCGTCATCTACTACGAGAACTCTCGCTCGTTTTTCCATGCTGTGGACCTCTGTCTGTCCTCACACCCCGTTCTAGTGGATGCCCGCATCCAGCCCCAGCGATCGGTGCATCCACCGCCGGCTTACCGTCACGCGGGCTCGGCCTGAGGCTGGCGCGTGTCCGATGGGTGCGCCGTCCTCAGGTAGTCGCAGATCGCGCTAGCATCGGCGAGCTGAGCGTATTGCCTCAGCTCTCTTTCCCGCCGCGCATCGAGGTCTCGGTCTTTCAGCACGAAGATGGGAATCGCGGCTGTCTCACGATACTTCTTCAGGTACTTCACGACGTCTTTCGTGTTCACTTTGGGCATCGAGAGGCTGAGCACGATGGCGTTCGGTCGCTCCCGGTGAGCGAACTGCAGGGCTTGCATTCCGTCCCTGGCGCGGATCACGGAGAATCCCGCCTGGTTCAGGTTTTCCAGCAGATGTTCCAGGACCTCGTCATCCTGCCCGGCCACCAGTACTTTGCCTCTGGTTCCGTCGCGGTCTCCGGTGAGGTAGGCAAGCCGCTGCAGCAACGCCCGGATGTCGACAGGTTTCACGAAGTACTCCACGGCCCCGAGGTTGAAGGCTACCTCCTGTTTGTCTTCTGCCACGGTGACGATCACTACAGGAATGTCGGTTGTGCGAGGATCCGCCTTCAGTTTCGACAGGAGATCCCAGCCCTTTTCCTGCCGGGCGAAGTACAGGTCCAACAGGACGACGTCGGGCTGGTGATTCTGGGCCAGCTGAAGGCCTTCCCGGGCCGTGGCCGCGGTGATAACTTCGTACCCTCCGGGCTCGAGGCCGTCGTAGAGGAGCTCTCGACTTTCCGGATCGTCGTCGATGACGAGGATCAGCGGTCTCTCCGAGATCCGTCGCCGCAAACGCGAGCGGGGTGCGGGTAACACCGCTCGCGACTTCTGCGAACTCCCGCCCTTTCTCCGCACGGACTGGCGCAGCGGGATCACGAAGCTGAACGTGCTGCCCTTGTTGAGGCCTTCGCTCTCCACCCAGATCGTCCCGCCATGGAGCTCCACCAGCTTCTTGGCCAGCGGCAATCCCAGCCCGGTGCCCTTTTGCTGTCCCTGCTGCCCGTTGGCCACCTGTTCGAATTCGTCGAAGATTTTCTCTTGGTCCTCTGGCTGGATGCCGATTCCCGTGTCCTGGACGGAGACCAGCAGCAGTGGATCCGTGTAGTACGCGTCGCCGGATCGCGATTCCACTTCTGCCCGCACAGTGATCTTCCCCCGTTCCGGCGTGAATTTGATCGCGTTGCTGAGCAGGTTGTACAGAATCTGGCGAAATTTGGCGGGGTCCGCCTCCAGACTCTGGGGACAGGTATCGAGCTCGGTCCTGATTTCGATGTGTTTCTTGAAGGCGAGGGGCATGAGCGAGTCGACCACGTTCTGGATCGCCGCCCTGGGATCGAAACGCGTGATCTCCAGCTTCATGCGTCCTGCTTCGATCTTGGAAAGGTCCAGCAGATCATTGATCATCTGCAGCAGGTGTCGCCCACTGGAAAGGATGTTCTCCACGTAGCGCTTCTGTTTTTCGTTCAGCAGGCCGAAGGACTCGCTGGCGAGCATCTCCGAGAATCCGATGATGGAGTTGAGCGGGGTGCGCAGCTCGTGGCTCACGTTGGCGAGCCAGCGACTCTTCATCTCGCTCGCCTTCTCAGCGGCTTCTTTGGCGCGAATCAGCTCCCTCTCGGTGCGCTTGTACTCGCTCGTATCCCGGATGGCCACCACGCGGGCCCGGCGGTTCTGGTAGGGGATCGGTTTGACGCGGATCTCAATGGGGAAGACGGTGCCGTCTGAGCGGATCCCCTGCGCCTCCAACGGTTTCGAGACGCCGCGGAACAGGGCATCGAGCACGCGGCGGTCGGTGCAGGAAATGAACTTGCGGATGGAGCGCCCCAGTACCCTCTCGAGCTTGTAGCGGAACATCTGCGCGAAGGCCTGGTTGGCGTCGAGAATCTCACCGGCTTCGTGGATGGCAATCGCTTCGAACGCGGCCTCGGAGAGACGCCGGAACCTTTCCTGGCTGAGTTGCAGCGCGCGGATCGCCGTGGTGAGCATCCGACCCCGCCACTCGTTCTCGGCGCGGAGGTGTTCGTTCAGGATCACAGTGCGGATCCGGTGGCGGTGCAGAAGGGCGGAGAACACCGCAGCACCAGCGAGGACCCCTGTGTGCGGAATCCAGTCGATGCTCAAGTAGGGGTGGGCGACGAATCCCCATGCGGAAACGGCGGCGATGTTCAGTGGCACGAAAAGCCGGAGGGGTAGACCGATGGCCCCGAAGCCAAATACGAGCAGGCTGAAGTTCAGCGTGTACTTGGGCTCGGGCAGGTAGTACATTGGGACCGCAGCGTTGGCGATGGCCACTATTCCGACGAACAGACAGGCCAACTCCACTCTCTCCACCGGAATCTTGCCCCGATTGGCCCAGAAGTACAGCGCCAGCATTGCTGCGGTCGAGAGCAGGCCCAGTCGCGACACGACGGTGGCTGCTCCGGTGGGAAAGAAGACCGCGTAGTTGACGCTCAGCATCAGGTAGATGACGCCGAGCACGGCTGCTGCGGAACCCAGGACACGATGCAGGGCGAGGCGCACCGCTCTCCGTGGATCCACCGTGGGCCGGGAGACATCGCTCAGCCCGAGGGCGGCGAACTCGAGAACGAGTTGGTCGAGGTCGTCTTTTCGTGCCTGTTGTGATGACCTACTGCGCAAAGTCGGGTCTCTCCTCCCTTTGATCCAAGGGCCGCGCCGACCGGCAGGCCAAGTGGATTGGCTCGCCGACTTTCCACGAGCGTTGGTCGCGCGGTCTCCGAGTCCGGAGGCGTCATCGGAGGACCCCTCCGAGACATTCGGCTAGTGGCAGGCCCGTGACCCGGTTCCTGCGGGGCTTCGTCAGGCCGAGCCGGCGTTTTGAAACACAGCACTGACCGGCACCGCGCCCGCTGTTGCGCACTGCTTTCCGAAAGAACGTTGCGGAGCGCGATCCCGGCTGACCAGACGGGTCGGGCGCCAGTCGTGGGCCGCGGGCACAATCCACCCCTGCGCCCCGGGGTCCAGTACCAATATCGACACCGCCGGGACTTAGGATTAGGTGCTTTCGTCGAGGCTGTGCGATCCCCAGGAAGTCGGACGACCTCCTCGGGGTTCTGCGAAGAACCCTCGGAGAGCTGGGGGAGCGCCTCAACCTTGGACTTGAAGTGACACGGCACGAGGGAATGCCCGTGTTTCGGCGTCTTCGCGCTCTGGCGCCGTGCCGAGGGGTACTTTTGCGCAAGTCTCCTCGTGACCTTGGTCGTTTGTTCTACTGGTGAGTCCACGGGCGGGGCACTTTTCCCTTGGAAAACGGGCTTCAATTTGTTAAATTTGCGTGGTTTAAAACGGGAGGTCTTTGGCATGGCAGGCCACTCGAAGTGGGCGCAGATCAAGCGCAAGAAAGCGAAGACGGACGCCCAGCGGGGGAAGATCTTCACCAAGCTGATCCGCGAGATCACGGTGGCAGCGCGACAGGGCGGTGGGGACGAGAACGCCAATCCTCGGCTCCGAGCTGCCATTGCGGCCGCGAAGGCCGCCAACATGCCGGCGAGCAACATCGAAAAGGCGATCAAACGGGGTACGGGCGAGCTACCCGGGGTCGTCTACGAAGAAGTGACGTACGAGGGGTACGGGCCCGGTGGGGTGGCGTTGCTGATCGAGGTGCTCACGGACAACCGCAATCGCGCTGTCGCGGAGATCCGGCACATCCTCAGCAAGCACAATGGCAGTCTCGGTGAGCAGGGCAGCGTCGCCTGGATGTTCGATCGCAAAGGCGTGGTGAGCGTTCCGAAGGACGGTTACACAGAAGAGCAGCTACTGGAGGCGGTCCTGGACGCCGGCGTAGAGGACATCCGGGAGAACGAGGACGGGTTCGAGCTCTTGTCGGCGCCTGAGGATCTGGAGTCGGTCAAGAAAGCGCTGGAAGAGGCGGGCGTCGCCTACGAGTCCGCGGAAGTCACGATGTATCCGAAATCCACCGTGCGGGTGGAGGGCAAAGAGGCGAGGCAGGTTCTGGCGCTCCTGGAGGCCCTGGAAGAACACGACGACGTCCAGCAAGTCTACGCCAATTTCGATATCGACGAAGCGATTCTGCAGGAGGTAGAATCGGAGTAGGACTTTGACGGTGGCCGAGGGCCTTCGGGTGCTCTCCGTCGATCCTGGCACGCAAGTGGTAGGATACGCGGTGCTGGATTGGGCGGGCGACGATGCGGCGGTGGTGGAGGCGTCCGTCATTCGGCTGACGAAGTTTGGATCGTACACGGATCGTTTGCTCGCCCTGCACCGGGCTCTGCGAGAGATCATTCGGACGTATCGTCCGCGTGAGGTGGCAGTAGAGGACGTGTTTTTCGCGCGCAACCCGCGGAGCGCCCTTCTTCTCGGGCAGGCGAGGGGGGTAGTTCTACTGACCGCAGCCCAGCTCGACCTCCCGATTTTCGAATACACGCCGGCGGAAGTGAAACAGGCCATCGTGGGCCACGGGGGAGCCTCCAAGCAGCAGGTGCAGCGAATGGTGGCTTCCCTTTTGCATTTGGAGTCGGTACCGCGGCCGCACGATGTGGCGGATGCTCTGGCAATTGCCCTTTGCCACTGTCACAGGACGGGCAGGAGCGGGCGCGAGCAGGACAGCTCAGGGGCCTTGAGTTGAGCCCGCCCTGGGGGCAGTTGCCGCGCGCACCAGTGACGGACAGGTAGGAAGAGGTGATTGCTCGTCTACGCGGGAAGGTTGCGGAGAAATCGTTTCAGTCCGTTTTGCTCGATGTTCAGGGAGTGGGTTTCGAACTGGCCGTCCCCATTTCCACCTCCGAGGCGCTTGAGGTTGGCGACCAGGCCGAGCTTCTCACCTACCTCCACGTGCGCGAAGACGCCCTCCAGCTCTACGGTTTCCTGACCTCAGCGGAGAAGGAACTCTTCCTGCACCTCATCTCGGTTTCGGGCGTGGGACCGAAGGCCGCACTCAATTTGCTTTCCGCGCGGGGTGTGGCCGTGCTTCGGGAAGCGATCACCTCGGGCGACGTGGGTGCACTGACCAGCATTAGCGGGGTGGGTAAGAAGACGGCGGAACGCATCATCGTGGAGTTGCGGGAGAAACTGGGTGCTCCCGCGCGGCGCGCGGCGGCGGGGATTCCCGGCATGCTCTCGGGCCCGGCGGAGGAGGCTGTGCTTGCCCTGGTTTCCCTCGGGTTTGGTCGGAGGGAGGCCGAACAAGCGGTGAGCGAGGCTCTGGCGGAGAGCACTCAGCGCGATTTGGGGACGGACGAGCTGGTGCGACTGGCCTTGAAGAAGGTGTGACGCGGGCGTGGACGAACCGATCGAAAGACCGACAACGCCGGATCGGCTGGACGGCGAGATCGAGCTGGACCGCACGCTCCGACCGACGCGGCTGGAAGACTTCGTCGGGCAGGAGAATTTGAAGGCGAACTTGCACGTCTTCATCGCGGCGGCCCGAGAGCGGGGCGAACCGCTCGATCACACCCTATTCTACGGTCCCCCGGGCCTGGGCAAGACCACGCTGGCGGTGATCATTGCCAAGGAACTGGGGGTGAACATCAAGACCACGTCCGGGCCCGCTCTGGAACGTCCCGGCGACCTGGCGGGAATCCTCACCAATCTGCGCGACCGCGACGTCCTGTTCATCGACGAGATCCACCGGCTTAACAAGACGGTGGAGGAATACCTCTACCCCGCAATGGAAGACTACAAGCTGGACATCATCATTGATCGCGGCGCAAACGCCCGCACCATCCAGTTGAAGCTGCCCAAGTTCACATTGATCGGCGCCACCACGCGGGCTGGCTTGCTGACTTCTCCGCTTCGTGCGCGTTTCGGCGTGGTGAGCCGTCTGGACTACTACCAGCCCGAGGAGCTGAAGCAGATCGTGCTGCGATCGGCGCGTATCCTGGGCGTGGAGATCACGGACGACGCGGCCCTCGAGATCGCCCGGCGGTCCAGGGGTACGCCGCGGGTGGCTAACCGACTGCTGAGGCGCATCCGCGACTTCGCCCAGGTGAACGCGGACGGGGTGATCACCCGGGAGGTGGCCGAGCGCAGCCTGGAGCGGCTTGACGTAGATTCGCGGGGACTCGACGAAATGGACAAGCGCATCCTGCGGGCGCTAATCGAAAAGTTCAACGGTGGTCCCGTAGGATTGAAGACCCTCGCCACAGCCGTGGGCGAACAGACGGACACAATCGAAGAGGTCTACGAACCTTTTCTCATTCAGCAGGGCTTTCTGAGTCGCACGCCGCGGGGCAGAGTGGCAACCGAGCTGGCGTACCGTCATTTCGGTTTCATGCGGCCGAATCGGCCCTGGCAGCAAACGGTGATCGATTTCTGACTGGAGATTCGTGACCGGGGAAGTGAAGGCCTTTTTGAGGCCACGGGAAGGTGGTAGCGAATCTGCTCTGAGGAAAGGAGTGGTGCAATGAAACTTTCGGATTTCAAATTCAACCTTCCGGAAAAGCTCATCGCCCAGTACCCGACCGAACCTCGCGATCACTGTCGGTTGATGGTCCTGCACCGGGACACGCAGAAGATCGAGGAAGGCATTTTCCGCGACATCCTGAAGTACCTGGAGGAAGGCGATGTCCTGGTGGTGAACGAGACGAAGGTGTTCCCAGCCCGACTCATGGGCACGAAGGACAAGACGGACGCCGAAGTGGAGATCTTCCTGCTGCGTGAGCTCGAGAAGGACCTGTGGGAGGTGCTGGTGAAACCCGCCCGCAAGGTTCGCGTGGGAAACAAGCTCCGCGTGGGAAACGAACTGATCGCTGACGTGATCGACAATACCGTGAGCGGCGGACGGGTGGTGCGGTTCCGGTACGAAGGGGACTTCTACGAGATCGTGGATCGCCTGGGCAAGACTCCCTTGCCACCTTACATTGAACGGGAGCCGGACGATAAAGACCGGGACTGGTACCAGACCGTGTACGCACGGGTCCGGGGAGCTGTGGCTGCCCCCACGGCAGGACTTCACTTCACCAAGGAGCTTCTGGATGAAGCGAAGAAGAAAGGCGTGAAGGTCGTCCCCGTGCTACTGCACGTGGGTCTGGGGACGTTCCGGCCGGTTATGGTGGAGGATCTGAGCCGGCACAAGATGGACTCGGAGTACTACGAAATCTCCGAAGAGTCGGCCGAGGCCATCAACGAATCGAAACGCGAGGGAAAGAAGGTGGTCGCGGTGGGAACGAGCGTTGTGCGAACGCTGGAGACCTCCGTGACTTCCGAAGGCTGGGTGAAGCCCGGAAAAGGCTGGACGGACAAGTTCATCTACCCGCCGTACGACTTCAAGGTCGTCAACACGCTGATCACGAACTTCCATCTCCCGGCCTCGACCTTGCTGATGATGGTCTGCGCATTTGGCGGCTACGAATTCGTGATGAAGGCTTACCGGAAGGCGATCCGGGACAAGTACCGGTTCTACAGCTACGGCGACGCGATGCTGATCCTCTAGTCGGTCTGGTTCGGAAGAGCGTGTCACGCAGCACTTGCAGGCGTCACAGCGGGAGGGAACTCTGGGGCGAGTTGTCGCACTGATTGCTGCCGGCGGTAGGGGGGAGCGAATAGGGGAACGCGTCAACAAGCAATTCATCGAGATAGCGGGGAAGCCAATCCTGGCCCACACCCTCGAACCCTTCGAGCGGTGCCAACTGGTGGACGAGGTAGTGATTGTGGCCCCAAAGGATTGGCTCTTTTTTGTGGCCACGGAAATTGTGGACGCTTTCGGGTTCCGGAAGGTGCGCCACGTGGTGGAGGGCGGGCCGGAGCGTCAGGACTCGGTGTACGCGGGTCTGAGATCGCTCGAACGCACGACGGAAGTGGTGGTCATCCACGACGGCGTGCGACCCTTCATTGACGAGGGGATGATCGAACGCTCGGTGGAATGCGCGCGGGAGAGCGGCGCGGCTATCTTCGCTGTGCGCCCCAGAGACACCGTGAAAAAGGGCGCTGAAAATCTGGTGGAATCGACACTGCGGCGCGATGAGCTGTGGCTGGTGCAGACGCCTCAGACCTTCCGCTACGAGCTGATCCTGAGGGCGTACGAGAACGCGAGGGCCAAGGGCTTCAGGGGAACGGACGACGCTGCGCTGGTGGAGCTGCTGGGTGAACCGGTGACCGTACTCGAAGGGAGCCACTGGAACCTGAAGATCACGACGCCGCAAGATCTTGAACTTGCCCGGCTGATCCTGACGGCCAGGACGAATCGAGCAGCTTCCGGGGAAAACGAACCCCGGGAATGAGGGATGGCGTGGGGGGCGAGGGGGACTCTGGATTGCTGAGTCGGGGTGGGACCGCCTTTGGCGGCCGAACCAGAGTCGCTCGGTGCGAGCCAAAGGCAAGTGAAAGTCGCGCGCCAGCCCGGGTGGGAGGGAAGCCCGGTAGCGTTGGCGCCTTGTGGGATGCAGGACAACTGAGACGCTGGCTACCGGGACGTTTCGAAAGCGTGTGTACGAGGTGGACGGGTGAGTTTCCGTGTCGGTTTCGGCTACGACGTGCATCGTTTGGTCAAGAATCGCGACCTGATTCTGGGTGGCGTGAAGCTGGATTACGAACGGGGGCTGCTGGGGCACTCGGACGCCGACGTCCTCTGTCACGCGATCGGCGATGCGCTGCTTGGGGCGGCCGCACTTGGGGACCTGGGCACCCACTATCCGGACACCGACCCCGCTTTCGCCGGGATTTCGAGCCTCAGTTTGCTTCGTGACATCGGCGCCAAGCTGACGCGCACCGGATTTTCGATCGTGAACGTGGACGCTACTGTTGTGGCGGAGCGGCCGAAATTGGTTTCGTACGTTGGGCAGATGCGCGAGAACATTGGCCGCGCGTTGGGTCTGCCTGTGGAGCGGGTTTCTGTGAAGGCGACGACTACCGAGGGACTGGGATTCACGGGCAAGGGCGAAGGAATTGCCGCCTACGCCGTCGTTCTCCTGCGGTCTGGAGATAGCGAATGAGCAATCTCGACGCCTACCAGACACTCCGATGCCGATTTGCCCCGTCTCTGTCGGGGCATCTTCATCTTGGCGACGCCCGTTTGGGAGTGCTGAGTTGGCTGGCCACGAAGAAGCAGGGTGGGGAACTGGTGATGCTGGTACCCCTCGGCCCTGATCCGGGGCTGGCGGAGCACTTACTGAAAGATTGCCTGTTTGATCTGCGCTGGCTGGGGATCAGTTGGGATGAGGGGCCGGAGGTGGGAGGGCCGTACGCGCCCTACGTTCAGTGGGAACGTCACGGGCTCTACCGGGAGTTCGTGGACCGCCTGATCGCCGAAGACAAAGCGTACCGCTGCTACTGCACGGAGGAAGAGCTGCAGCGTGAGCGGCGGGAACAGATCGAGCGGGGTGAGAGACCGCACTACAGCGGAAAATGCCGGGGCCTGTCGGCCTCGGAAGAGCGAAAACTGCGGCAGGCAGGTCGAAGGCCAAGGGTTCGGGTTCGAGCGGAGCTGGAGGAAGCCTGGATCCGGGATGTCCTCGGAGGAGTGATCCGGGCGGCGGAAGTGGAGCTGGATGACTTCGTGCTGGTGGATGAGACTGGGGAGCCCGCCAGCGCGCTCCGCTTCGCCGTGGACGACGGATTGTTGGGCATCACTTGCGTGTTGCAGACAGAGGATCGTCTGAACGACGCCCTCCGCGAGGCACTCGTGGCGCGGATGCTCGGTTTCGCGCCACCGGATTTCGTCCACGTGCCCGCACTGCTGGGCCCGGACGGGTTGCCCCTTTCCGACCGGCACGGCGTGGTGACGATTCGGGGTCTGCGGGAACAGGGTTACCTGCCCGAGGCGATTATCGCGTATCTCGCGCAGCTCAGCGGACAGGAAATCGGATCCCCTCGCGAGTTGAACCCGACAGATCTGGCGAAAGGCTTTGACCTGGAGGCCGTCGCCGAAACGCCAGGTGTCTTTTCGCACGGGGAACTGGCCGAACTGAACCGGGAGGTGCTGGCCGGTTTGCCGCGGGACAGGTTCGCATCCTTTGCGGAGGATTACCTGCGTTCGGTCGGAATCGAACTGCCCGAGGAGGTTCGGAGCCGCTGGCTGGAACTGGTGCAGACTCGGGTACGAACCTTGGCCGATCTGGCCGCGGAAGCCCGCGTCCTCATCGCCGACCCGGACTTGTCGGAGCGAGAGGCACGGGATGTGCTGCGTCGCGATGCGTCGCAGAAGGCCCTGTGGAGCTTTCTGCGCCACCTGCAGCAACTGGAAGTGCTCACCGCGGACGGTTTCCGCCAAGCGATGAAGAGAGCGGCGGAGGAGACTGGGTTGCTCGGTCGGGATTTGTGGGATCCGGTCCGCCTGGCGCTGCTTGGCAGGACGGACGAGGCCAAGATCGCGGAGTACGCAGAGTGGTTGGGCAGAGAACGCTGTGAACACCGGATACGTCGCGCGCTTGAGGTCAGCTGAATGCGGATTGCGGTTCTGATGGGAGGCTATTCGCCGGAGAGAGAGGTATCGCTGGCGTCGGGGGAGGCCATCGCCTCCGCACTGGAACGAAAAAGTCACGAGGTGCTGCGCCTGGATCCGGCCCTGGGGCCGGAAGAGGGGTTGTACGCGCCCCGCTCCGTGCGGGCCAGGCTGGGCTCGGAACCCCCTGGCCTGGACGAGCTCCCGCGGGATGCGGAACGAACGATCGTGCGCACGTTAGAGTGGCTGTCGGACCAGGCCGTGGACGCGGTTTTCGTGGCTTTGCACGGCGGGGCAGGAGAAGACGGCCGAGTGCAAGCGGTGTTGGAAATGGTCGGTTTGCCCTACACGGGTTCCGGTCCCCTCGCGTCTGCCCTGGCGATGACCAAGTCCGTGGCAAAGAGTCTTTTTGAGCGGTCGGGCGTGAGAACCCCGCAATGGATCCTGCTGCCGAACTCGATCCCAGCCGAGGAAGCGGCGAAGCGGGTTCACGCCGAATTCTCCCTGCCGGTGGTGGTGAAACCCGACAACCAGGGGAGCACGGTGGGGTTCAGCCTCGTCCGGAGCCCAGAGGACATTTCGCCCGCCCTGGAAAGAGCCTGGCAGTACGGCGACGCGCTAGTGGAACCGTTCATCGAAGGGCGGGAGGTGACGGTGGCGATTCTGGACGGGCGCGCGTTGCCGGTGTTGGAGATCGTGCCGGAGCACGGTGTTTACGACTACGAGTGCAAGTACACCAAAGGAAAGAGCCGGTATCTGGTTCCGGCGGAGGTGCCGGAGGCTGTGGCCCACGAGCTGCAGGACCAGGCGGTGCGTGCGTACCGTGCGCTGGGTTGCCGCGACTACGCGCGCGCCGATTTTCGCCTCCGCACCGACGACGTCCCATTCTGCCTGGAAATCAACACCGCCCCCGGGATGACGGAGCTCAGTCTCGTGCCCAAAGCTGCCCGGGCGGCTGGTATCTCTTTTGAAGATCTGTGCGACCGGATCGTACGAATGGCGGCCGCGAGGGGGAGGAATTGAGCGTCAGGGAATTGCGGGACGACCTGGGCCACTCCAAGCCTTTGATCGGGGTGGTCCACCTGCTTCCACTGCCTGGAAGCCCGCGGTACGGGGGTAGCTTGGAGCGAGTCATCGCGAGGGCCCTGCAAGATGCGCAGGCGTACGAAGCGGCGAGATTCGACGCGTTGATCGTGGAGAACTACGGCGACGCGCCGTTCGTCCCCGAGCGTGTGGCTCCCGAGACGGTGGCGGCCATGACGGCGGCTGTCTGGGAGATCAAGAAGCGGGTGCGCCTTCCACTGGGACTGAACGTGCTGCGTAACGATGCCCGGGCGGCCCTGGGCATCGCTTGCGTGGTAGACGCGAGGTTCATTCGTGTGAACGTGCACAGCGGGGTGATGGTCACCGACCAGGGCATTCTCCAGGGGAGGGCCTGGGAGACCCTGCGCGAACGAGCCAGGTTGGCGCCGGGGGTGCGCGTGTACGCCGATGTGCACGTGAAGCACGGCCATCCACTCGGGTCCGTGGGAATCGTGGGGGCAGCCTGGGAGACGGCAGAACGGGCGCTAGCCGATGCGTTGATCCTCACTGGTGAAGCCACGGGGGCTCAGACCCCGCTTGAAGATCTGAGCGCAGTCAAATCCGTCTTGAGGGACACGGCCGTTCTGGTAGGAAGCGGCGTGACGCCTGAGAATCTAAGCAAGCTGCTGGCCTGGGCCGACGGGGCCATCGTGGGCACGTGGGCGAAGGAGGACGGGGTGACGGAGGCGCCCGTGGACCCGGCCCGAGCCAGGGCTCTTGTGCAGGCACGCGACGAGTGGTTGGAGCATACCAAGCGAGGTGAGTGAGGGAGATGGCCCTTCGAATCCACAACACGATGTCCCGGACGAAGGAAGAGTTCAAACCCTTGCATGAGGGCCGCGTGGGGATGTACGTGTGCGGCCCCACGGTGTACGATCACGCCCACATCGGCCACGCGAAGAGCTACGTGAGTTTCGACGTGGTGGTGCGCTACCTGCGCTATCTGGGGTACAAGGTGCGGTACGTGCAGAACATCACCGATGTGGGACACTTGCTGGACACGGGCGAGGACCGGATCCTGGTCGGAGCGGCGCGGGAGCGCGTGGAACCGATGGAGCTTGTGGAGAAGTACATGCGCAGCTACTTCGAGGACATGGATGCGCTGAACGTGGTGCGTCCCGACATCTCTCCGCGCGCCACCGGCCATATCCCCGAACAGATCGAGCTCGTGCTGAAGCTGCTGGAGCGGGGGTATGCTTACGAAGTGAACGGCTCGGTGTACTTCGACGTGCGGAAGTTCAAGGACTACGGTCGCCTCTCCGGCCGGAAAGTGGAGGACCAGGAGGCGGGTGCGCGGGTGGAGGTGAACCCTGAGAAACGGCATCCCGCCGATTTCGCCCTGTGGAAGAGGGCGGAGCCGGAGCACATCATGCAGTGGCGCAGTCCCTGGGGGTGGGGTTACCCGGGCTGGCACACGGAGTGCTCGGCGATGTCGATGAAGTACCTGGGTGAGACGTTGGACATCCACGGGGGCGGGATGGAGAACATCTTTCCGCACCACGAATGCGAGCGAGCCCAGAGCGAGGCCGCCACGGGCAAGCAGTTCGTTCGCTACTGGATGCACAACAACATGGTGCTGGTCAACGGGGTGAAGATGAGCAAGTCGCTCGGCAACTTCACCACGATCAAGCAGGCTCTGGCGAAATACCGGCCGGAGCAGATTCGGTTCTTCATCCTGACCAGCCACTACCGCTCACCTCTGGATTTCAGCGAGGAGGCTTTGGCTGCGGCGGGCGAGGGACTCGCTCGCTTGCACGGTGCGTACAAAAAGCTGCTGCGGCGCGGTCGACACGCGGTGGAGGGGAACATCCCGGATGCCCTGCGGGAGAGGGGGGAGGAAGCCAAACGCCGTTTTCTCGAGGCGATGGACGATGACTTCGGGACCCCTCAGGCCATCGCCGCCCTGTTCGACCTGTCCCGAGATGTGAACACCTACCTGGACGGTGTCGATTCCCCCAGCCGCGAGGCCGTGTCCTACCTCGTGGGCTTGTACGAAGAGCTGGCGGGCGGCATCTTGGGCATCCTCCCGTTCTCGAAAGAGGAGACGCGGGAGGTGGAGCCGTTCATCGACCTGCTCGTCGAAGTCCGGTCCGAGTTGCGGAAAAAACGCGAATTCGAGCTCGCCGACCGGATTCGGCAACGATTGGCTGAGCTCGGCGTTGCGCTGCGAGATACCCGCACCGGCACGGAGTGGGAGCTGGAGTAGATTTCTACCGCCGGATGTCCCAAGAGGGGCTTCGCCTGCGGTCGACCGGGCAGAAAAGCCCTTGCGCGCCTATGGGGAAATTGCTAAAATCGTTCGCTGGGGTGCAACAGGTGATCGTTGGGTGGACAAGTTGCGGAGGCGCTTATGTCAGGGAGCAAAGAACCGAGCAACCTACCCTATGTGGAGATCAATGAAGAAGAGTGCAAGGGGTGCGGTCTCTGCGTCGAAGCGTGCCCCGTCGATGTTCTCTTCACGCAGTCAAAGCTGAACAGCATGGGGTACCACCCGGCCGGGTACAAGGGGGAAGGCTGCACGGGATGCGGAGTTTGTTTCTACACATGCCCGGAGCCGGGTGCGATCACGGTGTACAAACGAGGCTACGTACGAGAGAAGGAGGCGGCGTGATGGCAAGGCAGCTCATCAAGGGGAACGAGGCGGTCGTGAAGGGTGCGATCCTAGCCGGCTGCCGTGCCTTTTTTGGCTATCCGATCACCCCCGCCTCGGAGATCGCAGAAGCCGCCGCCTACTACTTACCCCAGGTCGGCGGCGTTTTTTTGCAGGCGGAAAGCGAGATCGCATCGATCAACATGCTGTACGGGGCTGCTTCGGCCGGGGTCCGGGCCATGACCGCTTCCTCAAGCCCGGGTATCAGCCTGAAAATGGAGGGGATCAGCTATCTGGCGGGCTCGGAGCTCCCGTGCGTAGTTGTGGACATCGTGCGGGGTGGCCCCGGGCTCGGCAACATCGCGCCGTCGCAGGGAGATTACAACCAGGTCGTCAAAGGGGGCGGTCACGGTGAGTACAAACTGATCACTCTTGCGCCGAACAGCGCGCAGGAAATGTGCGACCTCACCATGTTGGCTTTCGAGCTGGCGGACAAGTACAGAAATCCCGCGGTTGTGATGGCCGACGGATTCATCGGCCAGATGATGGAGCCGGTGGAGTTCCCGGAGCCAGTGACGCGCTTCCCGGAGAAACCCTGGGCTCTGCGGGCCGATGATGACGATCAGTACCGTTTGATCACTTCGATCGACCTTGAGCCCGAAGGTTTGGAGCGCCACGTTCGGCACCTGCAGGAGAAATACGCCCAGGCCGAGCGGGAGGAGGTGCGGTACGAGGAGTACCGCGTTGAAGACGCGGAAGTTGTGCTGGTCGGCTACGGGATCGTGTCCCGTCTGCTTCAGACAACGGTGGATGAGGCCCGTGCCAAAGGCCTGAAGGTCGGGATGCTCCGGCCCATCACCCTGTGGCCATTCCCGTCCAGGCGCATCGATGAGCTGGCCAATCGGGTGTCGGCCTTCATGGTGGTGGAGATGTCCAATGGCCAGATGGTAGACGACGTACGCCTCGCCGTCTACGGGCGCGTGCCCGTGTGGTTCTACAGTCGCATGGGTGGAGTGGTACCGAGCGTGGATGAGATCTTCTCAGAACTGACCAAGAACCTCGAGGCATAGGCCATGGCTCAGCTCGTACTTCGAAAACCCGCTTCTTTCTACGACGTGTACGAGAGGAAACCGGGGGCGGTGAAGTATCAGACCCATTACTGTCCTGGCTGTGGTCACGGCATCCTGCACAAGTTGATTGCCGAGGCTCTGGACGATTTCGGCATCCGTGACCGTACCATCATGATCAGCCCGGTGGGCTGTAGCGTATTCGCGTACTACTACTTCCGCTGCGGCAACATCCAGGTGGCCCACGGCAGGGCACCGGCGGTGGCCACGGGCATCAAACGGGTGTTGCCCCGCAGCATTGTGATCAGCTACCAGGGTGACGGCGATCTGGCCGCCATTGGCGGGAACAACATTCTGCAGGCGGCCAATCGTGGCGAACGAATCACCGTCTTTTTCGTGAACAACGCGATCTACGGAATGACCGGCGGTCAGATGGCCCCCACGACGCTCGTAGGGCAAAAAACCACCACGACGCCCTTCGGCCGGCGCCTGGAACACGAGGGATCGCCGCTGCGGGTGTCGGAGCTGCTCGCTTCGCTGGAGGCGCCGGTGTACATCGAGCGGGTTGCGCTCACTACGGCCAAGAACATCGCCCGTGCGAAGAAGGCTGTGCGCAAGGCATTGAAAGTCCAGATGGACAATCTCGGCTTCTCGCTGGTGGAGGTCCTGAGCCCCTGCCCCTCGGGCTGGAAAATGTCGCCGGTCGATTCCATCCGCTGGATCGACGAAGTGATGACGCAGTACTTCCCGCTGGGCGTGTTCCGTGACCTGACCGGGCAAGCGAAGCCCATGCCACTTCCTGAGATCTCCTACGACACGGGGATGCTGGCGGAGAAACTGAACTTGCCGAAAGAGGCAGAGACGGCGAGCGCAGCAAAGCGTCCCACACCTGCGGAGGCCTACGCCAATCCCAGGATCAAGATCGCCGGGTTCGGTGGGCAGGGGGTCCTGCTGCTGGGTGTGGCGCTCTCTGAGGCGGGAATGCAGTCGGGTTACCAGGTGAGCTGGCTTCCCTCGTACGGCCCGGAGATGCGAGGGGGTACGGCCAACTGCCACGTCATCCTGAGTGAGAAGCGGATTGGGTCGCCTCTAGTGGCCAAACCTTCAGTACTCATTGCGATGAACCGTCCGTCTCTGGATCGCTTCGAGCCGGATGTGGTGAAGGGAGGACTGATCATCTACGACTCGTCGCTGATCGATCGGCCCGTCGGGCGGACGGACGTGGAAGTTTTCCCGATCCCGGCCACCCGAATGGCCGACGAGCTGGGCAACACGCGCGCGGCGAACATGGTGGTGCTCGGGGCCTACGTGGCCTACACCGGTGTTTTGGATCGCGAAATGGTGGTGGGTATTCTGCCGAAGGTGATCAAGCGGAAGCAATTGATCCCGTTGAACGAGCAGGCCATCGCCAAAGGCTACGAGTACGGTCTCGAATACAAAGCGTCTAGAGAAAACTGAGCGGAATACTCGCCAATCCCGAGTGGGGAAGATTATCGCGCGAACGGATCCATTCGTGAAAATGCCGGAACCGTTACGAATCCCCGCGGGAGGCGTACCGCCGCGGGGATTTGCATTTAGAGCCGGCTGAGTACTGTTCGCGGATCGCAAAACCAGCGCGGACCACGGGGAGCGGAAGGAGGACAAGCGAACGCGAATGGCTGTAGACCTGGCAAAACTGGAGCGGATCCTGCCACTGGTCACAAAACCAGGAAGGTATACAGGGGGGGAGCTGAACACCATCGTCAAAGAAGATGACAAGATAGATTTGCGGATCGCGTTGGTGTTCCCGGACGTGTACGAACTGGGGATGTCCTACCTCGGGTACCAGATCCTCTACCACGTTCTGAACCAGGAAGAGTGGATCGCGGCGGAGAGGGTTTACGCTCCCTGGGTCGACATGGAAGAGCGGATGCGGAAGGAAGGCATTCCTCTGTTCTCGCTCGAGACCAAGCGCCCCCTCTCCGAGTTCGAGGTGGTCGGTTTCACTCTCCAGTACGAGCTTCACTACACAAACATCCTCAACCTACTGGACCTCGGAGGCATTCCTCTGCGAAGTGCGGACCGGAAGGGACTCTTCCCGATCGTCCTGGGTGGAGGGCCGAACGCGTTCAACCCGGAACCGCTGGCTCCTTTCTTCGACGCGTTTCTCATCGGGGACGTGGAGGAGAGCCTGCTGGAGGTGCTGCGTCGGATTCGCATCGCCAAACACGAGCGCTACACCCGCGAGGCCCTGCTGAAGGAGCTCGCCACGATCTCGGGGGTCTACGTGCCCGCTCTTTACGAGGAAATTCGCACCCCCGACGGCCGGTTCCAATCGCTCGAGCCGATCGAGGATGGCGTGCCCGCCGTCGTCGAATCGCGGCAGGTGCCCCGGCTTCTACCAGACTACTACAGCGATCGCCCTGTGGTGCCACTGATCGAGGCGACGCACGATCGGTTGTCGGTTGAGATCATGCGCGGTTGTACCAGGGGATGCCGCTTCTGCAACGCGGGGATCATCTATCGGCCTGTGCGCGAACGGCCCGTGGCCGAGCTGGTGGACTACGTGCGTCGCGCTCTGGACAACACGGGATACGAGGAGGTCTCGCTGGTCTCCCTGAGCACATCCGACTACAGCCAGCTTCACCAATTGCTGGCGGCGCTCAGCACGGCCCTCCGCGAGCGAATGGTGAATTTCTCCTTCCCGTCGCTCCGCCCCGAGACATTCACTCCCGAGATCGCTGCCTACGCGAGGAACGTGCGGAAATCGGGACTAACCCTGGCTCCCGAGGCGGGCACTGAGCGTCTCCGCAACGTCATCAACAAGATGAACACCAACGAGGATCTTCTGAGGGCCGTCGACGTCGCTTTCCGGGAAGGCTGGGACCTGGTGAAGCTGTACTTCATGATCGGCCAACCGACGGAGACGGAGGAGGATCTCCAGGGGATCGTTGACCTCGTCGGCGAAGTGGTCCGGATCGGGAGACGCTACGGAGGCAATCGCCGCGTGAACCTGTCGATCTCACCCTTCGTGCCGAAACCTCATACCCCGTTCCAGTGGGAACGCCAGCTTTCGATGGAAGAGACACGGGAGAGGTTGGAATTCCTCCTGGATCGGATCCGCTGGCCGAACGTGAAGGTGAGCTGGCGAGAGCCGGAGGTTTGCCAGGTGGAGGGGGTACTGGCTCGCGGCGATCGCCGGCTTGCGGAGGTGGTGGAACGGGCCTGGCGCAAGGGTGCCAAGCACGAGGCGTGGTCGGAGCAGTTCCGATTCGAAATTTGGTCTGAGACCCTGGCTGAGCTCGGGCTGACGTTCGAGGAGTACACGAGGGCCCGGAAAGTGCGCGAGCCCTTGCCTTGGCACCACATCAGCAAAGGGGTGACCCGACGCTTTCTGGAGCGAGAACGGGCCAAAGCCTACCGTGGGGAGACCACTCCGGACTGCAAAACGGGGCTCTGCAACGCGTGCGGCCTGATGGACGAAGAGGTGTGCCGGAAGATCATCGCGAGGGGAAAGGCTCGGCAAGAGACGCCGAAGTCGGAGCCCACTGAGCCCGAGAGGGTTGGCGCACCCGGCTTGTACGGGCGGGGCATGCGGCGCATTCGGGATTCCGTTCCACCCGCACCGTGCGTGTACCGCCTCCATTACGCACGGGGCGAGTCCCTGAGGTTTGTGGGGCATTTGGACACCATCCGAGCTTTCGAGCGGGCCTTCCGACGGGCGGGGGTGCCCCTCGCCTACACGCAGGGGTTCAATCCGAGGCCGAAAATCAGCTACGGGCCGGCCCTGCCGCTCGGTCTGACCAGTGAGGCGGAGTTTCTGGACGTGACGTTTCAGTCCAGAGTGACGGGCGATCTGCGCGCCCGACTTCAGCCCTTCCTACCGCCGGGTCTGGACATCCGGGAGGTGAAACGGGTCGTCGGGAAGCAGCCTTCGCTGAGCTCGCTGATCAACCGGATTCAGTACGAGGTTCAATTCGACCGCCCGCAGAATCCGCGGGAGCTGAGCCAAAAGATTTTGGCGTTTCTCGCCCGACGTCACGTGTGGGTGGAACGGAAGAAGAAGGGCAAGAGCGGCGAGGAAGAGACCAAATCGGTGGACCTTCGGCCCCTTGTGGACGCTGTCGAGAGCCTGGAAAAGGGCAGGGGCGTACGGGTGACGTTGAGAGTGAGGGAAGGACGCACAGCCAGAATTCACGAGGTGCTGCGGGAGCTGCTGGGAGAGTCCGAGGAGGAAGTGCTCCTGCACCGGATTCGCAGGACGGGCATGTTCGTCTTCCGCGCAGGTCAATTGCTAAGCCCGATGGAGCTCTAGAGTGGCGACGGAACAACGACAGGCAGAAAAGAAGGCGCGCAGGACACGCACGCGTAGGAAGAAATCGGTGGCGGCCGAGGTGCCGAAACGCGAGATCATCATCAACGCGACCATCGGCGAAACGCGGATCGCAATTCTGGAGGATGGGAAGCTCGTCGAGTTCTACGTGGAGAGGCCGGAACACGAACGCATGCTGGGCAACATCTACCTTGCCCGGGTACTCAAGATCGTGCGGGGAATGCAGGCGGCGTTCCTGGACATCGGCGAGCAGCAGGATGCCTTTCTTCCTTTTGCGGACATGGGCGATTTGGTGCGCCTCTACACCCACGTGGATGAGGTGGAGCCGGACGCGCACGGGATTCGCAAGGAGCTCGTGGACAAGGAGCTGGTGCGCCAGAGAGACACCCTGCTGGTGCAGGTGACAAAAGAACCGCTGGGTTCCAAAGGCGCTCGCGTGAGCACCCGCATTTCCTTGCCCGGGCGGTTTGTAGTTCTGGTGCCGGACGAGAACATCGTGGGCGTCTCGAAGAAGATCACCGACGAATCCGAGAAGCGGCGCCTGCGTCGTCTTGCCAAGGCCCTGAAGCCGGCGGACTGCGGAATCATCGTCCGGACGGTGGCGGCCGGCAAGCCGGAAGCCGTTCTGCGCGCCGACCTGGAGAACCTGCTGCAGATGTGGGACCGGATCCAGAAGCGGGCGCAGCGCGAGAAGGCTCCGTGTCTGCTGTACAAGGACGTGGGAATGACGTCCAGCGTCGTTCGGGACCTTTTCACGCCGGACGTGGCGCGGCTGGTCGTGGACTCGAAGAAGCTCGCGAAGGATATCCTGTCCTATGTGAAGGACGTGGCCCCGGAGCTCGCCGACAGAATTGAGCTGTACCAGGGCAAGAAGCCGGTTTTCGACGCGTTCGACGTCGAGAGGCAACTGGACCGTGCGCTCTCGCGCAAAGTGTGGCTCAAAAGCGGCGGCTATTTGATCATCGATCAGACCGAGGCGCTGGTCGCCATCGACGTGAACAGCGGCCGCTACCTGAGCCGCTCGGATCAGGAGCAGACCAGCTTGAAGATCAATCTGGAGGCGGCCCGCGAGATTGCTCGTCAGCTGCGCCTGAGGGACTTGGGCGGGCTCATCATCATCGACTTCATCGACATGCGGGAGCGGACGCACCGCAGGCGGGTGTATGAGGAGCTCAAGCGAGAGCTGAGCAAAGATCGGGCGCAGTACAACATCTTGCCGATGAGCAAGTTCGGCATCGTGGAGATGACGCGCGAACGCGTACGGCCCAGCCTGGTGTTCACCCTGAGCGAACCGTGCCCGGTGTGCGGCGGGACCGGACGGCTGGTGTCGAAGACCACGCTGGCCACGAAGATCGAGCGCTGGATCCGCGCATTCCGGGCGAAGTCCAAGGAGAGGAGCATTGAGCTCCACGTGCATCCGGAAATGGCGAGATTCCTCGTCAGCGGCCTGCGCAGCCGCATCCGCAGGATGATGTGGAAGTTCTTCATGAAGATCGACGTGGTCGAGGACGATAGTCTAGCGCTGGACGATTTCCGTTTCATCTCGAAGAAGACGGGGGAAGACATCACCGCTCTGTACGCGTAGAGGCTCCGCAGGATTGGGAGCAGGGGGAACGGCGAGGCGCGGGCTATGCATTCGTGTACGGGAACGTGCGCTCCCCTACTCGTTTCCGAAAGCCTCGAACTTTCCGGTGACCTTAATGCGAACGGGGTAGTGCTCGAGTTCGTTCGGCAGTTGGGAGCGGATGCGCGGGTCGTCTTCGCGGAGGAGGATGACTACGCAATCCTCCCCATCTTCGGTTTTGCCCCGGCCAACTCCCACCACGCCGGGTACTGCGAGCAGCCGCCACCGGTTCTCTTCGAGCACTTCCGTCAACGTTTTGGACTTGGGTCGTTTCATTCGTTGTACTCCGGCCTTGTTCTGCGCCGGTAGGCGTGTCGGCGCGTTACGATCGTGCATTCTTCCGGCAGCTTGCGGCACACGCAGAGGGCGCATCGGCGCGCTCGGGCTCCGCAGAACCGTGGAGTGGCTGTGCAGACCCGAGCCCGGCGACGCGAAAAGAGCTTTCTCCCGGCCTCGGACGGGTTCGCACATCTTCAGTTTAGTCCGTCGCCGTCACTTTGGCAATGCTTTTTTCCATTTTCTTCAGTGTAGGTGATTCTGCTACGTCGATTTGCATTTCACTCTGCGGAAAAGCTGAGGAGGCCCATTCACCGCAGAGTGTGTATGTTTGAATGCAAAAAAGGCCTCGCTCTTGTCGGAGTTTG
>CAYXFI010000014.1:7573-25810 GCA_964464205.1 uncultured Cytophagia bacterium | reverse complement strand
TCGTTTTCTCCTGGCACATCCGCTTTCGAAGGTGCCGGGAGAGGTAAACTTGGGTTAGTGGCATCGTGCGAAGTCGGGAGACTTCGCACTCCGGGCACTCTGGGGTTTCGAGCAATTCGAGCGAGAGGAGCTATCGGATGGCTCGAGCTGCGTCGAAATCCCCGCGCGCGGGCAATGCGAAGGGCAATGCGAAGTTGGAAACTTCGCACTCCTCGTGTGCAAGAGGACCGAATCGCGAAGAGTGTGGATCGGTCTACACCATCAAACTCAGCGGGTTCTCTAGCATCCCCTTCAGGTCCATCAGGAACTGAGCGCCGGTGGCGCCGTCGATGACGCGGTGGTCGCAGGAAAGGGTCAGGTGCGCGCGTTGGCCCACGACGATCTCGCCGTCCTTCACCACCGGCTTTTGCACGATCGCGCCCACCGCCAGAATCGCCCCCTCCGGTGGATTGATCACCGCGGAGAACTCCTCGATGCCGTACATCCCCAGGTTGCTCACCGTGAACGTGGCCCCGGTGTATTCCTCCGGCCGCAGCTTCTTCTGCCGCGCGCGTTCCGAAAGCTCGCGGATCTCCCGGGCGATCTGCCGCAGACTCTTTCCGTCGCAGTCGCGGATCACTGGCGTGATCAATCCGTCCTCGATCGCCACCGCCACGCCGACGTGCACCCGCTTGTACTGGCGAATGACGTCCCCCAGGAACGAGGCGTTCACCTCCGGGTGCCGCCGCAGGTTCAGCGCCACAGCTTTCACGATGATGTCGTTGTAGCTGATCTTCACGTCCCCCACGTCTTTCAGCGACTCCCGCAGCTCCACCAGTGCGTCCATGTCCACTTCCACGGTCAGGTAGAAGTGCGGCACCGACGCTTTGCTCTGCACCATCCGCTTGGCCACGGTCTCGCGCATCATGCTGAGGGGGATGTCCTCGTACTCGTCGGTGGCTGCCACCGGCTGGACGGTGGGCGGCGGTGCTTCTGCCGCGGGCTCAGCCACCCTGGCGCGCTGGGCGATCAGTGCCTCCACGTCGCGCTTCACAATTCGGCCGTCGGGGCACGTGCCGACCACATCGCTCAGATCGAGACCGTGTTCCTCCGCCAGTTTCCGCGCCACGGGCGAAGCCTTGATTCTTCCCGGCGCTACAGAACGTACGATTTCCCCTCCGCCGCCGCATCCGTCGCGGGAAACGTGCGGCGCGCCTCCCGTTCCATGGCTTCGATCATCGCGTCGTCGTGATCGGGGTCGTGGTGGAAAAGCACGAGGCGTTTCACTTCAGCGGCCTTGGCCACGCCCACGGCCATGTCCACCGTGCTGTGGCCGTAGCCCTGCTTTGGAGAATGCGGGTCCAAGTATTCTTCCGTGGTGTACTGTGCGTCGTGGATCAGCAGATCGGCGCCGCGAGAGAAGCCGATCAGGCGGGTATCCCCCCCGACGTAGCCTTCCGTGTCGGTAGCAAACACAACGCTCTTGCCCGCGGCCTCCACGCGGAAGATGTACGTACCCCCTTTGGGATGCGCGTAGCTACGCATGACGCGGATCAGAACCTGACGTTCGCCCGTCGGTTCTTCGTCGTGGTACACGTTGTAGACCCACGGCTCCGGCCGGTCCTCGCTCAGCACGATGGCCTGGGATTCGTGCAGACTACGGATCACTTTCACACTTCGCATTTCATCCAGCCGGACCGGCGAGTAAGGCGGCAACATTGCATTGGCCAGTGTGTCCTCGAACTCACCGGTGACCCCAGCTGGCCCGAAAATGTAGAGCATACCTTTGCCGGAGTGCGCGGGCAGGAAGAAGGGAAGGCCCTGGATGTGATCGTGATGGGTGTGCGTGATCAGCAGAACCGCTTTCACAACCCCGTTGTTGCTCGAGCGAGGGACCTCCTGCATGAGTTTTTTGCCCAGTCCGATGATGCCGGTGCCGGCGTCGAGGATCAGGTAGTGGCCGTTGGCCTGAATTTCGACGCACGGCGTGTTCCCGCCGTAGCGGGCGGTCGACGGACCGGGCACTGGATAGCTGCCCCGGACCCCCCAGAACCGGACCAACATCTTTCCATCAGACCCCATCGGGTCACTCCCCGACTTGTTCCGCGACGACACGCCCGGATCCAGGCCTGAAGCACTGCCGGAATGGTATCAAAACGCTCACCAAAAATCAAGGGAGAACCGCGAGGGTGGACACGAACCAGGCACTTTTGTGCGCTGCGCCACACCGAACCCACGTAAGGGCCGACTGCGTGTGGCCACGCCCCCTCAGGTACCCCGAGAGGAAGGAAGAATGGACACGGGACACAGGCTCAAGCAACGGGGTTCGATCGAACCGCCGGGATGTCTCCCCCTGAGTGAGTTTGAAGCCCGGCGGCTCTTTCAACCACGCCCCTCTCCGGTGCGATTCCCTCCGATGGGCTCGCCGCCCCCGATCAGTCGATGACCTTGAAAGCCACTTTGAGCACGACCTGGAACTGGGCTACTTTGTTCCCCTCCACGCGACCGCGTTGCTCCACAACCTCAAACCAGGCGATGGCCTTCACCGTCTCGGCCACCTTCGCAATTGCATTCTGCACCGCGTCGTCGAAGCTTTTTTCGCTCGTCCCAACGACCTCGATCTTCTTGTACACGTCGCTCATACTGTGCCTCCGTTATCTTGCAACCGGTGGCCGGTCGCCCAGCTTCTCTCCACTCGGGAGCTTCCTGCACTGGCCTTGCGGGGCTGCGTGTCCCGCCCGCGGGGGTCCGTCAGCCGAGGAAAGCCCTGAGGCGTTTTCGGCGAGAGGCGTGCTGCAACTTGCGGATCGCCCGGTTCTTGAGTTGCCGAACCCGTTCCCGGCTGATACCCAGAACTTCCCCGATCTCGCTCAGAGTGTACGGCCTGTCGTGTCCCAGCCCGAAAAACAGACGCACGATTTCGGCCTCTCTGCGCTCGAGGGACCGGAGCACCGTCTCCAGTTCCGACCGGAACGCCTCTTCCCGGAAGGGTTCGTCTGGTGGCGGTACGTCCGTGTCGGGGATTCTCTCTCCGAACACCGTGTCTGAGTCCCCTGCAATGGGCTGGTCGAGCGAGATCTCGACCCGCGCCTGGTATCGCAGCAGTTCTTTGCGCAGCCGTGACGGCTTCGTGTCCATTTCCTGAGCGATCTCCTCAAGGCTGGGATCGCGGCCAAGCTTCTGCTTGAGCCGATCGGAAGTCTTGGCCATTCGGTTCATCGCCCAGACGTAGTTCACCGGTACACGAACCGTGCGATTGTACTTGGCAATAGCCTGCAGAATTGATTGGCGAATCCACCAGACCGCGTAGGAGATGAACTTCACCCCTCTTGTCACATCGTAGCGCCGGGCGGCCTCAATCAGCCCGAGATTGCCCTCGTTGATCAGATCCGCCAGGGGCATGCCGGTATCCTTGTACTCCTTTGCGATCATCACCACGAATCGCAGGTTCCCTTCCACCAGTCTCCGAAGAGCGTCTTCGTCGCCCTCGCGGATTCGCAGCGCGAGCTCTTTCTCCTCGTCGACGCTCAGCAGCGGATGCCGGTGAATTTCCTCGATGTACCTGCGCAGGAAACGGCTTTCCCTCGAGGGGCTTCTCTTGGCGCGGGGCATTGCCACCTCCCTAATCTGACCGGCTCCAGCACGAACGCGATCCCCCTCTCCACCCCTGCCTGGTTTCATCAGGCTGCATCCGCGGTCGCCGCCTCACGCGCCCTTCCGTCGCCGTTTTCGGTCTCTTCCTCCGCCTTCAATCGCTCTCTGAGCAGCGCAACGTGGGCCCGTTCTTTCTCCGCGAGCTCTTCAAAGGCCTGTCGCAACCAACCGGGCGGGATCAGGTTGGCCGCTTCCTCGTAGAACTGCACCGCCTTCTGCTCGTTGTCCACAGCTTGCTCAATCAGGTTCTCGCCATCCGAAGGATTCGTGACCAGCTCCACAAGTCTCCTCCGCTTATCCACGTTCAGGTAGAGCAGTTTGTGACCCGTTAATTCCTCGTACCTGCGATCGAACTGCCTCTTGTGTTCCTGCTCCTCGGCCAACAGAGCCTCGAGCAGCTCACGGTTCTTGGCAACCCGCTCAAGGCTCACGGCCGCTTCGTAGAACCTCCGCAAGTCAAGCTCCACCTGAATCGCCTGCTTCAACGCATCGGTCACTTCAAGCCTGGTAATCTTGGCCATCTTTGTCGACCTCCTGTTCACGGCCGCACTTCCCACATCCCACACCACGCAACTCGCCCCGTTCACTGTCTCAACAAACCTGGGACCCAACCTATTCCGAGGACCGGAACCCCAGCTCAATCTTATAACCCTCGCGTTCTCAACGGGCTACAAACCACTCAATTCAACGGAACAAACGGTGAAAATGATCCCCGCGCGAGAAAAAAGGTGCGTGAACTCACATTCTTTTGGACGAAGTAGGCTCGGACAAGTGACAGGTTCCGCGGAGGTTTCCTGAAACGGACGCCAGGTCGACCCAGGTACGACGGACCCTCAACGGTAAACTTCGCCGCAAACGGAAGGACTCTGAACGGTCGGGCTCCGACCCAAGCTACGGGCCGGGAGGCAGGCCGAATTCCGCCAAAAATCGACGCTCCCCGGTTAGCTCTCCCCTCACGCAGAGCGCGCTGAGCCGCGGGGAAAAGGAGTTCTCCCAAAGTCGCCAGGCCTCGAAGGGAAAAGCCAGGCGACGACTGGAACGGAAAAAGCTCAACCCCACCCACGATCCACGACCTCAAACGACGCTGGGAAAGTAGACGCGTAAGACAGGGTCGGGAGAAACAATCCGGAACATCGGCTTCCAGCCCGACCGACGATCCGCGAAGCGGACCGAATCCCAGCGGAAACAGGCAATTCCGGGCTCATTTCTTGCTCATGCGGAGCCCGCCCCGAGGCGCGCAGAGGGAACTCTGGCAAAGTAGCCAAAGGGCCTCGGCAGCCCCGGGGTGGGTCGTGAACTGCACTCCGCCCGCATCGCCTACGTCCGCCGGGACGAACGACGAGGCAACCTCATCCGTGCACCTGCACCTCCAGTCCGACGGAGCGGCACCTTCTGGGACACGCACTACAGGTGCTTCACCACGAGGCCACACGGGGTCGGAAAGCCCTCCGCCCGCGACTTCGCTCAGCCTGGCCTGCGGCTACGTCTCGGAAGGGCGAGCACCCTGCCCCGGGACCGATTCGTCAACAGTCTCCACTTCCACGAGCGGAAGGAGACGCTCCACCGCCGTTGGATCGACGTGCCCAGCCAGCTCGGTGAGGGTATTGGCCGTGCCGCAGGCGATGCCGAAGCGCACAGCCTCCACAATGTCCTTCCCTTCGAGCAGCGCCAGCGCAATGCCCGCAGCCACGGCATCCCCGGAGCCGATGGGGTTGACCGGCTGAACCACAGGCGGCACCAGCCGAAAGTGCGCGTCGCCTGCCAGCAGCCAAGCGGCGTTGCCCCCATCCGTGATCAGAACGTTCTGTGCCCCCAGTTCCCGCAAGCGAAGAACCTGTTGCTCAAACCCCAGGCCCGGAAACAGCGCGGCGAGCTCTTTTCGATTTGGTTTGGCGAGAAGCGGCCGGTACGGCACTGCATGGCGGAGGAGCTGTCCAGGCGCGTCTACGATGACAGGTACACCCCTTTCCCCCGCGCGGCGAGTCAGCTCACCGTAGAAGTCCTCCGGTACTCCGGCAGGACTGGTACCGGAGATCACGACGAAAGAACACCCCTCCAGAAGCTCGGAATAGACCCGCAAGAATCGCCGCACATCGTCCTCACAGACGCCTTCTGCCTCTTCGACGAGCTCCGTCTGCCGGCTTTCGTCTTCCTCGATCAGCGTGAGGCACACCCTCGTCTCGGCCTCGGCCTGCACCGGCTTCACCTCTATGTCCTCCCGCCGGACAGTCCGCACAAACTCTTCCCCGATGGTGCCGCCCACGAACGTGAGCAGCTTCGCCGGATAGCCCAGCTGGCCGAGAATACGGGCCACGTTGGTCCCCTTCCCACCGCCCGAGACGCGTTTCCGCAATGCCCGGTTCACCTCGCCAAGGGCGAGGGAAGGAAACCAAAGCGTTCTCTGCAGCGCAGGGTTCGGACCGACGCAGAGCACGTACTTCTCGCCACCGGACGCGGATCCCATTACCCAGTACCCAAACGTTCGACTGATCTCGCCGGTCTCCTTGTGAAACCGCTGTTCGGCCGCTGTACCCCGGGGTACGGTGCACGGACCACCCCTGGCGTCAACTCCCGCTGCCGAGCCATCGGGGACCGTAACGCGCCGCGGCTAGAATGGCCTCCACCATGGAGAGCTCGTTGGCCCGTCCCGTTCCCGCCAAATCGAATGCCGTGCCGTGGTCCACACTGGTGCGAAGGAAGGGGAGTCCCAGCGTGAGGCTGACCGTGCGGTGGAAGTCCAGCGTTTTCGTCGCGATGTGTCCCTGGTCGTGGTACAGCGAAATCACCGCCTCGTAGTGGCCTTCCTTGGCGAGGTGGAACACGCTGTCCGCGGGGATGGGGCCCTCGACGGAAAATCCCTTTTCCCGCAGTTCTTCCACCGCCGGCCGGATTTCCCGGATTTCCTCATCGCCGAACATGCCTCCCTCGCCGCCGTGCGGGTTCAGGGCAGCCACAGCGATCCGAGGCTTCTCGAAACCCAACCGTTCCAATTGTTTTGCGCTGGCCTCGACGAAGGACACAATCGCTTCGCGCCGGATGTACTTCGGGATGTCGCGGAAAGGTACGTGCCGCGTGAGAAAGAAGACGCGCAGACTTCCCGTGACGAAGAGGGTGAACACTTCGGTGGCGCCCGTCAGCTTTTGCAGGGCTTCCGTGTGATCCAAATAGGGGACCCCAGCCTGCTTCAGGCTCTCTTTGTTGAGGGGTGCCGTTGCAATGGCCGTGGCCTCGCCCTGTAGGCACCGCTGCACAGCGCTTTCGAGCGCCGCGAAGGCCGCCTTCCCCCCTTCCGCCGAAATCCTGCCGACCGGCGCACGTTCTCCCCCCGAACAGGTATCGAGGATGTAGATCCCTTCGTCCCCTACCTCCTCCGTCGTTCGCACCGGGAGAATCTCAAGCCTGAGCCCAGCGAATTCCGCCGCCCGTCGAAGCACCGGCGCGTCGCCCACCGCTACCGGCAGACATTCATCCCACAACTCGCTGTGCGAGAGCGCCTTGGCGACCACTTCGGGTCCCACGCCGGCTGGATCACCGAGCGTCACGAGCACAATGGGTTTGCCTTCCCGTTCCGTCATTACCTCGTCCCTCGACCGTAGAGTGCCGGATTCGTAGTCGGGTCATTGTAAAGTTTGAACTGGCGGTAGACCACAGGGCTCTTTCGCCCCAGCAGAAGGTCCTGACGCAGGACGTCGTAGGCTTCCTCCAGATGGCCTCTCTGCGCCTTGAGCACCTCCAGCCTCTGGCGAGCTTTGGACCGGTGCTCCTCATTCACGTCAGGGCGCTGTGCCTGCTCTTCCATGTGGTAGATCTTGAGGCTCCACACGCTCAAACGGTCACACAGAGACCCCAACGATTCCGCGGGATAGGCGGCCAAGCCCTGGACCCCCAGCCGTTCCAGTAGCCCGGCTGCCAGCTCGTCCACCCTCTCGATCAGGTCATTCCTCCTTTGGTTGAGTCGGTCGATCTGCCGCTTGGTCACCGCAATCACCGAATCCGGGACGTCTCTGCGGCGCGCTTCGTCCTCCTGATGCCACAGCTCGAAGTTGGCCCTGTGCAGTCCCTCCAACGCCTCAAGCCAGGAGCGGGCTGGGGTGTCTTCAGCCCGAGGCGGCGAGGACTCGTGCCAGTCGCGGGTCCAAAGCTCCAGATGCTCGACCACTGCGGACCCCGGGGCCGGGAGTTCGTTCTCCCCGTGCAGCACCTCCTCCACGCGCGTGATCCCCACTGCGCGCAGGGTAGTCCGAACCCATTCCGGCACCGGCGTCTCGTACTCCACAACCAGCCGTCCTTCCGCGGCCCGGACGAGTTCTTCGGCTCGGTTAACCTCCTCCACGTCGGCGAACAGTCCGCTCTCGCGGAGCGCACTTTGAACCGAGCGGCCCCACGCGGCGTGGCAATCCCGCGAGTCAGAACAGACCACTGCCGCGACAAGCTGGTGCCCTCGCTCCACCAGCTCGCGGCAAACGCGGGCATCGGCCGGACACCACCTCCAAAAACGGCCCACGAGCAACAGCTCCGCTGCGCCGCCGCTCTCTTCTCGTTGCAACTTTCGCAACTCAGTCGACTCCCCGGTTTACACCAGGTTGACGCTACTCGTTACGCTCGCCGACCGGCCGCCGACGACTCCGGCAAGAGTCCGCAGCACCGGGCCATTCATCCCAAAAAGCAGCGACAGTCCTCAACTTTTGCCGGCCTTTTAGCCAAGGCACCAAGGATCAGTTTCTTCCGTCCGCACCCGACGGGAACGAACGCCCCGTCCGCAACCCATCCAGTCACCGGGGTTTCTACTGGCTGGCGCTCGCTTCCCTTTCCCGCATGAACCGGAGCGTTTCCTCGGCCGAACGCACGCCGCTCGTGGCGCCCACAGAGGTGACGCACATCGCCCCGACGGCGTTGGCGAAACGAGCAATCTCCTCCAGCGTCCAGTTCCGCAGCCAGCCCATCAGGAACCCGGCCACGAAGGCATCGCCCGCGCCCGTAGTGTCCACCACATCCACCGAGTAGGCGGGCACGGTCAACCACGTGTCACCGTCGGTGACCAGACAACCCCGATCCCCCATCTTCACCGCCACGATCCGCGCCCCTCTGTCGAGGAAAAAGCGCGCGTTCTCTTCCGGCTCCTCGAGGCCGGTGATGGCCCGCGCCTCGTGCAACGCGGGCAGGAACAGATCTACGTGCGGTAGACAGGGCTCCACAACTTTCGCCCAGCGCCCGAGCGGATCCCACACCGTGTCGAGGGAAGTGGTCGCTCCCAGCTCCCGGGCGCGCTTCAGAACCTCCGCCATCGGCTCTCCGTCCAGGGAAGGCAGCAGCCCAACGCTCCCGATGTGCAGGATCTGGGCCCTGCCCACCAGGTCAAAGTCCACATGCTCCGGTGCCAGGAGGGCATTCGCCCCAAACGTGTGAATGAAAGATCGTTCCCCTTCCGGACTGACCAGCACCACCGTGGCGGAGGTGCCCGCAGCGTTCGTCCGTCGGACCCCGACCGGATCCGCTCCCTCGCGCTGGATCTGGCTCAGCACGAAGTCGCCGAGGCCATCCTCTCCGACCAGGCCCATCGTCGCCACACGCGCCCCCAGCCGCGCGAGAGCAATGCCCGTGTTCAGTGCGCACCCACCCGTGTGCATCTCCACCCGGTCGACCAGCTCCAAACGACCCGGTTCCGGCAATCGTTTCAGCGGCTGCGCAATGATGTCCGTCAGTAGAAGACCCAGGCACACGACGTCGTATTCCGCCATCTCTCCTCCCCGGTCCGATGGCAACTCCGGCCCTGCATCGAACGCCCGTCGACCCGAAACGAAACTCGTCCCGCCTTTCGCACTCGCCCCGGTTCTGCCGATCCGAGCCCTGTCTCGCTACCCAAGGGTACTGTTGAAATCGGCTCCCAGCTCGCTCAGCTTGGCTCGCGTTTGGATTCTTGCTGCTTCAGCAAGAACTCACGGTCGATGATGCCCACTTTGATCGGCACGACTTTGGGAACCTCCTCCCCGGCGAAGTACTTTGCGATCATCTGGATCGTCGTGCGGCCGATCTCTCTCGGGTACTGGACCACGTCGGCCTTGAGCGGACTTCCCCGAAGGATGGCCGCCTGGGCATCGGGAGTGGCATCGTAGCCAACCAGTACGATGTCGTCTCGACCCGCCGCCTCCAGCGCCGCCAAGGCTCCCAGCGCGGTGTCGTCGTTGATTCCGAAGACGCCTTTGATGTCCGGGTGCGCCTGCAGCATGTCTTCCATCACCTGCATTGCTCGCTCGCGCACGGCCCCACCGTCCGGCTTGGCGACAATTTTGATTCGCGGGTATTTGGCGATTGCCTCCTCAAATCCCTTCACCCGGTCCAGCACCGACGTGGCCTCGGGATGATCGATGATCACGATCTTGCCCTCATAGCCAATGGCTTTCGCCAGGTACTCGCCAGCCAACCTACCGCCTGCCACATTGTCGGATGCGACGTGACACACAACTTCCCCGCCCTGGGACGCGATGTCGGCGGTGAAAACCGGAATGTTTGCGCGGTTCGCATCCTCAATCGAACGCCCGATGCTCGCCGAATTCACCGGGCACACCACAATCGCGTCCACCTTCTGGACGATGAAATCCTCGATCTGCGAGGCCTGGCGATTCGGATCGAAGTCCGCCGATGTAATGAGAAGCTCGAAACCGTGCTTCCGAGCCTCATCCACCAAAGCTTCCTCAAGATCCTTGTAGAACACGTGCTCCCGCGTCAGCAGGGACACGCCGATTCGCTTAGCCCCCTGCCTCTCACCCCCGCGTCGTCCGCAACCGCTGAACAAACTGCTCACCAAAGCAGCGCTCAGCAGTACCAAAAGCGCTCGTTTGCCCATCCCACTCCTCCTGCTCAAGACATCCGATCCTTGCAAACTACTTGTGCCAACGGCTCATTTGCCTTCGGATTGCCCTCCTACACCAGATCCCACTCGCTCAGCGCAAGCGCAGCAGCCGGGTGACCACACTCCTCCCCGCCGCAGTGAGCCTGCAAAGGTAGATTCCGCTGGGCACCGGTCGGCCCCAACGGTCCCGCCCGTCCCACGTCCACATGCCCGCGTTAGCTGCGCTCGTTAGCTCGTGGATCGCCACACGCCTCCCCAACACGTCGAAGATCTCCAGGCGTCTCCCCGGCGAACGCGGTGCCGACCAGATCAGCACCACAGTGGAGGAAAACGGGTTGGGACGCGTCCGGAGCGTCAGGTTCCGGGGCAGGCGCTCGCCGCCCGCCGACACCTTCGCCGATGTCGTGTACCGTACCACGTTCACGCTGTCCACGATCTCAGTCCGATTGCCCGCCGCGTCCAACGCCAGGACGTGAAATTGGTAGGGGCCGGGGTGAAGCGTTCTGAGATCCAGCGAGCGGGCTCCGTCGGACAGCTCAAGCCGCGCGTCCCCGTCCGTGTGCGTCAAAATGTGGTAGAAGACCCGATGGGCGTAGTCCCCTCTGCTCTGGAAGGGAGGCGTGTCCGCGTACAGTACTCGGGTCAGCTCCGGACCGCCCGTGTAATCGGGGAGACGGTGGGAGAGCCGGGCCGCCAGCACGGGGCCGAGAGCCACCCTTCCGGTCGACAGATCGACAAGCCAGTAGCGCAGTTCGTAGACGGAGCAGTTCCAGACGTCGGAATTCACTCGATCCGCCACGCGCACGACCGCTTGGACTCGGCCGCACAGGCTGTCCGGCGGCAACAACTGACCCGTCTCCGCACTTGTGTAGGCCACCAGTCGCCCGTCCAGCATCGGCTCGAAAAACGGAGCGGTGGAATCCGACTGCGGCTGCAGCACGTCGAGAGGATTGAACGCGGCCGCCCAGTTCCTGCTCCACACCACGCCGCCCTGGCGAACCTTGACGAAGTGAAGATGATGAAACCCAGCCACCGGCCACGGGACGATCTGGCCAAGGTAATCTCCGGCACGGACCGTGTCGCCCACCTCGAAAGCGATGGTTTCCGGAACTAGGTGCGCGTAGAGCCACCCCTCGGTCGTATCGGCGCCCGCCTCATCCGCCACCGCAATCCGCCAGTGGTAGCCGCCGGAGATGGTCAGCCTGGCCTTCACGAAACCGTCCGCCACCGCGTACACCCTCGAACGAGGAGCCACCAGCATATCCACGCCTGGATGGAGGTACGGCTCCCCGCCGTAGTTCTGGTACTCCTCGTAGGTATTCCCGAGGGGTAGCGGCCGGTCGAACGGTTCAAATGGCCACGGGACATTCTCACCCTGAGGTCTTCCCCGGAGCGAAGTTGCCCTGGCAGGGACGGTCCGTGCTCCCCGTCGTACCTCCAGTATCCTGCCGCCGAGGTCAACCACCCAGAGTTCACCTCTCAGGGTTTCGCCGAGCCGTGTCTGGACACCCAGAAAAAGCGTGTCGCCGCGGGCCAGGATTTGTCGGAACCGCTTCCCCGGTGGCCCCCGGAAGGACCAGACCGATCTTCCCGAAGAGATATCCAGGGCCTTCAGTTCCCCCGCAAAAAGGA
This sequence comes from uncultured Cytophagia bacterium, assembly GCA_964464205.1. GTDB lineage: Bacteria > Zhuqueibacterota > Zhuqueibacteria > Oleimicrobiales > Geothermoviventaceae > Zestofontihabitans. The sequence continues at coordinate 13,695 of CAYXFI010000014.1, read as the reverse complement.
TCGCCACCAACTGCCGCCGCAGGAGAAAAGCCGCATCGCGCACGAACCCGTGTCCGGGAGCACATCGAAAGAGCAGGCGTTCCCAGCGCCTCAACTCAAACGACAGCCCCCGCACGAGCAGCAGGTACTGGCCCGTCGAATCGAGAAACACGCGCTGCGCCGCTGGCAGAAGGAGCACCGCCCCCCTCGCACCATCCAGCACTACTGTGGCTTCCGTCCCAGCCGCCGCGAAGACGCGGCCATCCTCAGAATGAGCGAACCATTGGGGATTGACCGCGTTCGCTTCGGCGCGCCGCCTGCCGTCGGGGCCGTAAAGCCTCAGAACAGCCGCCTTTCCGTGTTCCGATCTCGCCACGCTGGCCAACCAGCCGGAATCCGCGAGGTAGAGACCGGATCCCAGGGTGTCTGCGATGGGCCGCACCGGTTCCGAACCAATTCTAAGCTCCGCGTTCACCACCACGAAATCGTCCGGACCCAACGCTTGCAATCTGCCAAGAACTTTCGCCCTGCCTCTTTCAGAAACCGTCACGACGGACTTGGAAAGGTCAGTCCGGACATGGGTCGTTTCGCGTCGGTCGACGCTCAGCATGCCACTGGGCAGAACCTGGATCCCCCCAAAGGCTGTCTCAGGCTCCCCGAAGCCCGCGCAGAGGCAAACTAATGAGAGAATCTCAACCTTGCGCCAGCGTCGCAACGTTCACCCCTGTCGAGTCACGATGAGGAGAGCACCGGACTACCTCGATAGCCCGATTGGGAAGAAAAGCGCACACACCTGAACTCTCGAACAAGGTACCACACGGCAGAAGCTTGCCGAATCAGTCGCGCCCGGCCCGATCTTCTACAGGATCCGAAGCCACCGCCACTGACGGAATTTCGGCGGAATGCGCGCGACAAGTTTCAAACTTCAATTTACGAGAATCTGCCGGGAATGTCAAACGGCGTGCAGCTCGGAAGGATTTCTTTCCCTCGCTCCCCTGGTTCCGGTCAGCCGGAGCCCCTCACAGCTCCAGTCAGTATGGTCTGGCCGCGGCTGTTGCCAGAGGTTCAGGGGCTTAAGGCCTGGAACCCTTGCCTCGCTCAAACGTAAGCACCGCCGGATCAGATTGCGATTCTGCCGGAGAAATCGTAGCTTCAGTTCGCGCAAGGAGGGAGTGAAAACCCACGGGTGCAGGAATTGACGGCGTTTCAATCGAAGGTCGTACAGGGCGAGGCTGGGACACCGGTCCACGACGAACAGGTGCGCGCAGCTCTGCGAGCAAACGCGGATGCGGTGCACCAGCTCTGGCAAGAACGGCTGGCCAGCCACCCCGAGGCGGTTGATGCAGCCTTCCTGGAAGAGCTGTGGGGCGCCTTCGTGGAAGCCGTTCAACACGGGGTGTTGCCTCCCACCCCCGTCCGAGCTCCCATTCGTGCTGTAGTGGCGGCCCTCGCCGATCTCGCCGATGCAGCTCAGGCGTCCCTCCCGGGGGATGAGCCGGCGCTCCGCGAAGCTCTAGGCCGATTTCTCGATCGCTTCGCAGCGGCGTGCCTGCGCCAAACCGAGACTCCGCCCTCTCGGAGCCTTCCGGATCCCTTCACCCTGCAGATCGACCCCCTGCTCGACGCGGTCGACATCGGCCACTTCCTCTTGGACAGAGACACCCGGGTCGTTTTCTGGGGACGCGGCATGCACCGGCTGTACGACGTGGAGCCGGACGAGGTGCTTGGTAAGAAGCTGCTGGACGCCTTCCCCGCCGTGCGCCAGGAAAGAGAGTTCGCCGAGGTCCTTCGGAAGGCTCTCCAGACCGGCAAACCGCAGCGCACCAGCCGCTTTCGGCATCGCTCGAAACGCAAGGGCTTGCGCTATTTGAACGTAGCGGCTTATCCCGTCCTGGACGGCGACGGGCAGGTGCTGGGGCTCCGCGTACTCGTAGACGACGTAACCGACCGTTGGCTCAAAGAAAAAGCGCTCGATCGGTACCGTCAGTACGTACAAACCATTTTGCAAGACGCCGCGGACGCCATCATCGTGCTCGACGAAAAGGATCGCATCATGATGTGGAACCGCGGCGCCGAAGTTCTGTACGGCTGGCGGGCTGAAGAGGTGCTGGGTAAGCCGGTCACGGTGATTGTTCCCAACGACCCGAAGGCCCAACGGGAAATCAAGTGGATCGGTGAGGAGGTACGCAAGCGTGGGTTCATTCGCGACTGGGAGACGGAGCGCATCACTCGGGACGGCCGGAAAGTGCTTATCAACCTCACCCGCACCGCGATCTACGACGCCCAGGGCCGTTTCGTCGGCAGCTCCGTGATCGCTCGCGACATCACGGAGCAGAGGCGCCTGGAACACCAGCTAATTCAGTCGGAGAAGCTCTCCGCCGTGGGACAATTGGCGGCGGGCATCGCTCACGAAATCGGTTCCCCTCTTACTGCCGTCTCTTCCCTCGCACAGCTCCTGTTCGAACGTTCTGAAGACGAGTTCTTCCGCGACCGTCTGCGGCTGATCCGGAAGGAGGTGGAACGGATCGCCCGGATCGTACGAGAGCTGGTCGACTTCTCCCGGCCCGTCACGCAGAAGATCGAGAGGTTGAACCCAAACGAGATCGTGGAAGAGGCCGCACGAATTGTCCAGTACGACCGCCGTCTCAAGCACAAGCAGATCGAGACGGATTTGGACCCAACTGTAAGCCCGGTGGAAGTGAGTTTCGACCAGCTGCTGCAGGTACTCATCAATCTTCTGCTTAACGCCGCCGACGCCATCGAGCCAGTGGAAGACGGGAAGGTGCGCATTCGGACCGCGAATGAGGGCGACAAGGTGCTGATCGAAGTTGCCGACAATGGGGTGGGAATTCCGCCGGAGAACCTGCCCCACATCTTCGATCCCTTTTTCACTACCAAGCGGCCGGGCAAAGGCACCGGCCTTGGTCTTTGGGTGTGTTTGAACGTAGTGCGCGGTCTTGGCGGAAGCATCGACGTGGAGAGTGAGCCGGGCCACGGAGCGACATTTCGGATCCTGTTGCCCAGGGCAGGGGGATCGCCAACTCGGCCCTGAGCTGTGCGACAGGCCGCTTGCCACAGGAAGCAGCGCGCCCGGGTACGTGATGCTCTTGGCAGACAGCCGATGTCGGGCTCCGGGGCGGTGGTGGGTTGCCCAACTCCGGCGCTCGCATTTGCTGGCACCGGCTCCGCTCCCGAACCCTCGCTGTTTTTCCATCTCTCGGAATAGCGGATCTCTGCAAGGTGTAGCGAAGGATGGCGCAGGAAAAGACCCCGGTTGCGGTCCTGGTCAAACGGGCCCCCAATTGCGAAGACCTGCCCTTGCCCGAGTACGAATCGAGTCATGCTTCGGGAATGGACCTGCGAGCCGCAGTGGACGAGCCAGTCACCATCCAGCCCGGCGAAAGAGCGCTCATCCCGACTGGGCTGTACATCGCTGTGCCACCCGGGTACGAAGCCCAGGTGCGCCCGCGCAGCGGTCTCGCACTGAAGTACGGCATCATCCTTCCGAACAGCCCGGGCACAATCGATGCCGACTACCGGGGCATGGTCCAAGTGATTCTCATGAACCTCGGGCGGGAACCCTTCGTGGTGCGGCGAGGAGACCGAATTGCCCAGCTTGTTGTGACCCGTGTGGAGCGTGCCGTTTGGCGCGAAGTGGAATCGCTACCGCCGACCCAGCGCAACGACGGCGGTTTCGGTTCAACCGGGCTTCGCTGACAACCGCGCGAGTGAGGGTGACGGTGGGGGCTCCATCGCCCTGCGACTAGACAGGGCTGGATTTCGGGGAGCCCGATCCGCCGTGCCTTCCTGTCACTTCGCTTCCTGCCGTGCATCAAAGTTGTCGAGAAGATTGGCCACGTGCGAGGCTCCATGATTCGTGACAGCAGCAAGTTCGATCCCTCGGCGGTCGACGTACTGAATAAACCCAGGCGGCACAGAGAGATCGATCCCAGGGAGCTCCTCAGATGGGCAGGAATTCGGGAGAAGCCGGTGGTGCTCGACGTGGGGTGCGGCAACGGCTTCTTCACGCGAGCCGCCGCCGCGTTGATCGGCCCTCAGGGGAGGACCGTGGGACTTGACACGAGCCGGGAGATGCTGCAACGTTTCGCCGCGGAAGGGAAGCCCTCGCGCGTGTTGATCGCCCAGTGCGAAGAGGACGCCTATCCCCTGCGAACGGGCTCCGTCGATGTCGCGATCTTGGGATTCGTGCTTCACGAAGCGCAGGATCCACAGAGCCTACTCCGTGAGGTGCGGCGGATTCTTCGCACGGAGGGGAAAGTTCTGATCGTCGAGTGGGCCAAGCGGAATGAACAGCGAGGTCCACAGGCGGCGCGCAGGCTTTCGCCCGAGGATGTTCGGCCCCTTCTTCGGCGCGCCGGGTTCATGCTGGACCAGCTACGGCAGTTGGGTGAATCGTACTACGCGCTCACCGCTGTGAATGTGCCGGTGTACTGCTGCGCGCCGGCACGGACGGTGCACCTCTGACAGAACGTCTGCCAAGCCGGTGCGGGAGCAATCTCCTCCCCACCGGGCCGGTGCTTCGCGCTCCCGTTTGGGTCGTAACACAGTTTTGCCTGAAGAAGGATTCGGTCAAGGTAGAATCTGAGCGCGTGCGGAGCGTGCGAGTTTCAGAGGTGCCCCGCCGGCGGGGCGAACTCGGACCGGGATCGGAAGAAATGGCAGCGTAGCTGTGTGGCCTTGCAGACAGAGCTCACCGTCACTGCAGTCGCGGAACCGCTGCCTGCGGTACAGGGTTTGCAGTTGGGGGTAGGGCGTGACCTTGAGAACGAGCTTGTGTTGAGCGTTCTTGGATTGGTGCGCAAACCAACCCGACCCTCCACGGAAAACGAGCGTGGTTTGGGCAGAGATCTTCGGATCTTCACCTGCATCGGTCTGTGGGCGTCTGCGAGTATGGGTGGGAGGAAATGGCGAACGTATTCGAGATCTTAGCATTCTTCTTCCTCCACGTCTTCCTGGTAGCATTCCTCCTGCCCAAACTCGGCGCGCCCACGTGAATGTCCGCGGCATGCCGTCTCCGAGAGGGAGACCCCGAACGGGAAAGGCGCAGTTTTGAAGACGTAGGCCAGCCGAACCGAACGGCCGACCGGTGATCGCTGGCTGGCTGCGCTGGGACACATCAACAGGAGGTGGGTGTATGCCGATCTACGAATATCGCTGCCCCGAATGCGGTCAGGTTTTCGAGCGATTTGTCAGATCGGCGAATTCGGACGAAACGGTGGTTTGCCCGGGTTGCGGTTGCAAAAACCCGGAACGACTCATGAGTGCCTTTTCCTCGGCCGGAGGATCCGGCTCGACGGGCGTCTCGGCTTCCAGTTGCGGTCCGAGCGGTTTCTCGTGAGGGATTTGAGCCGACGGAGTCGGCGACACGTTGAACACCCTGAGAAGAGGAGGAACGAATGGGATTGTTGAGTGAGAAAGACAAACAAGCCATCCGCGAAAGGCTGGCTTCGATGGAAAATCCTGTGAAGCTGGTGAACTTCACGCAGGAACTCGAATGCCAGTTTTGCAGGGAAACCCGGATGCTCGTTGAGGAGCTGGCGGAGCTCTCCGACAAAATCACCCTGGAGAAATACAACTTCGTGACCGACAAACAGCAGGCCGAGAAATACGGGATCGACAAAATCCCGGCCACTATCGTCATGTCCCCAGAGAAGGACTACGGCATTCGATTCTACGGAATTCCTTCGGGCTACGAGTTCGCCACCCTACTCGACGACATCCTGATGGTCTCCCAGGGCGATTCGGAGCTCCAGCCGGAGACCCGGCAGGCGCTGGCGGAGATCAAGAATGCGGTGCACATCCAGGTGTTCATCACCCCGGCCTGCCCGTATTGTCCGATGGCGGTGCGGCTCGCGCACCAGATGGCCTTCGAGTGCGAGAAAATCACGGGGGACATGGTAGAGGTCACAGAATTCCCACACCTGGGACAAAAATACCGCGTCATGGGTGTCCCCCGCTCCGTGATGAACGAGACCGTCGTGATCGAGGGCGCTGTGCCGGAGAAATACTTCCTCGAGAAGGTGCTCGAGGCAGCCAAGACGGCCGCAGTCGTCGCCTCGTGATCGCGAGCGCGGCACCCTGAACATCCCGGCCCGTCGTTCGTGGAGCGGCGGGCTTTTTCT
>CAYXFI010000014.1:0-7473 GCA_964464205.1 uncultured Cytophagia bacterium | reverse complement strand
GCGCAGATCGCGGGCATGCGGTCGCCTTCACTGCAGCTCGCAGATGAGGACTATCCGCAAGTCTCCACGAGCCTCGGCCCACAATCCTCCTACTCCGCTGGTGTATTCGTACGTTTGGGCCGCGCTGCCGTCGGGGCCCTAATCCACACCCCATTCGACCTATCCCTGGACGCTCTCGCCACTGGCTTGGCCGCCCGGCTCAAAACCACCGACCAAGAAGATCCCAGTTCCGAAGTGACATTCTTCGGAAGCGCTGATCTGAGCCTCGCTTTCCGCGCCAGGGTGTTCAGCCACGCGCTCGGCGTGGCCTACGAGCTCCGCGACGGGCTCACCGCCGGTGCATCCCTGGAGCACCTCTCCGGAGACGTCGACGTCACTGGCCGGTTCGACATCCAAGGTCTCATGGTCACCGCCGGGACCGAGCGTGCGTTCAATGATCCCAACGACCCTTGGAACAACGATCTGTACGCCAACCTGCGCGCCCGCTACCAGGGCGGTACGACGCGACTGCGGTTCGGCACTTCCTACCGTCTCTCACAGAAAATGAAGGCTGGACTGTACGTGGCTACAACTTCTGGACTGAAACTGCGAGGTACCACAGATTTCGTGCAGTACACGCTTCCGGGGCTAAATCTCGACGCAGCCGAAGGCGAAGACATGCTCGACCCCACCAAGATCAGCCTGGATGAGCCCACCCGGACCAAACGAGTTGAAAATCCTACCGGCAAAGAGCTGGCGATCACTCTGCCCGGGGCCGTAGGTCTCGGATTGACGGGGCAGGTCGGCGGGCTGATCCTTGCGACCTCTCTCAGTGTCCCCGTCGGCCCGTTCGCCCTGGAACATGTGCTCGAGAAACCCGGCTACCGCAAACTGGTCAGGGTCGAGGTTTCATCCGGAATCCGATTCGGGTTCGGCCTGAAGGTGTACGGATTCGTCCTCGATTTGGCCTTGCGCTCTCTTCACGTCAGCACGCAGCTTCCGGACGGCAATTCGGAAACCGATGTACTGCTGCCCGAGCTTGATCTCGGTTACCACTTCCGGGTGAGCCGCTACCTCACCGCCTCGGTGCAGCTCCTGTCCCTGCCCTACAGGCTCGCTTTCCTTGGGGTCAATTACGCGTTCTGATCAGGCTTTCATCGACAAAACACTGAGGGTGTCAGGATGGGACCCGTTGGTCAATGTTTTCGCAAGACGCTGCGTTTCTGGGCGATCGCCGCACTGTTGAGCTGGTACGTCACAGCCTGGAGCGCGCAGGCGGTGGTGAACGTGGGCCTGATCCAAAGCGCCGCCAACCAGGTAGCCGACTTGGTCCTCACGGAAGTGCCCCTTGGGTTGATCCCCGCCAGTGGCCAGGCAACCATCCGCTGGCAGCCAGCTGTTTCCGCGGTTCTGCGCTACTCGCCGATACCCGGTGCTGGAGACCCAAACAACTACCCTTATGTGCTCTCGCCTGAAAACCTGCTCCGGAACGAACCCGGCCTCATGGAATTGCCAGGCACGGCTTTACCCGCAGGTGTGTGGTACGCCATTTTGGTTTCCGGCGAGCAGTACAGCATTGAGTTCGTCCTGATCCGAGAAGCAGACGTATCCCCACGCATGATCGCGCCCATCAGCGCGGCCGACGAGCCCGGCATCGAAACCACGTCGCCCTCTTTCAGCTGGGAACCTGTGACTGGAGTGCCGTTCTACCACGTGATACTCTCCGATCAACCTTTCACTGTGGAGCAGGATGAGCAGGGCAACACGGTGGCGCGGGGGGCTAACATCATCTGGCAAGCGATCACGCCCAATACATCCATCCCGTACGGCACCCCCGATCCTTCGGGATTCTTCGCCGAGATGCAACCACCCCCGCTGGTGCCGGGTGTTCGCTACAACTGGATCGTGCTCAACAACTACGGCAACAACCCGGCACTCACGTCCAGTGTGACATCCGGACCGGCCGGGTTCTCGGTGAACGTTCCTTTGCCCTTCGATCCGCCCACGAACCTCGTGCCAGAGCCAGGCGCAAGCGTGGCAGGGCAAACGATCACTTTTTCCTGGACACCCGTGCAGGAGGCAACCCTTTACCACATCTACATCTCCAAGTACGAGGAGGTGAGCGGCAGCGAAGCCCTCGTGCCCGTGTGGCACGGCGTATCCACCGAGCCCGTCCTCGATTTCGACGCGAGAATGATTCTCCAGGATGGGCACTACGTCTGGAAGGTGCTCGCCCAAGATGACCGCGGCGGCGGAGCGATGGGCGACACCACTGGTTTCTACTACTCCGCGCGTTCGGCGTGGGTGTACTTTCACACGCGTGATCTTGCGGGATCTCCCCTTCCCCGTGTGAATCTGGAGCTGGCTGCGCTGGAGGGCAACCGAAGCCCCTTCCCACTCGCCACTGACGATGGGGGCTACCTGGAACGCGAACTGCCCTTGGGCCAGTACCAGGTTTTCGCCTCGAAGCCCGGCTACGAAGACACGAGCCAGGTCTTTGAGCTGGCGGAAGAAGGCCAGCAACTGCATGTGTACCTTTCCCTGCGTTCCAGCCCTTCCACCGCGTACGGCTCGGTGGTGGACGAAGAGCAAACTCCCGTCGCCTTCGCTACCATCAGTGCCTCGCGAACCGACACGGCCTACGAACGACAGACGACGACCGACCAGAACGGGCGCTTCAGCCTGAGTCTGGAAGCCGGCGAGTGGGTCTTCAGTGCCAGCAAGGCGGGCTACGAGTCAGCCCAGGAACGGCGACTGCAAGTGGGGAGGGGCGTGCAGGTCAACCTGGACAGCCTGTTCGGGGGACCCTTCGTGCTCAGTGAGTTGCGCTACGCGATCTCCGGCCGCGTCACCACTCCGGCTGGGGAACCCGTGTGGAATGCCTCGGTGGAAGCGACGGCTGGAGATCAGCAAGTCAGCGCACTCACCGACGCCTCCGGCAACTACGCGCTCCGTGTGGGTCTGGGCACCTGGACCGTCGTGGCAAGCAAGGAAGGCTACGCCTCCTCCGCGCCCGAGGAGGTCGAAATCACGGACCACGACGTGACCCTCGACCTGCAAATCACTCCGAGGGCCAACATACTGACCGGGACCGTGACTACCGGCGGCAGCCCCTTGGCCGAAGCTGTAGTACGTGCGGTGCCAGCTTCCGGGACGCCCAGTGAGGCAACCACCAACTCCCTCGGCGAATATCGCCTCTCGCTGCCAGCCGGAGACTATGAGCTCCACGCCCGCAAAGATGGCTACGCTCCCTCCGATCCGCGTCACTTCTCTCTGGGGTACGGTCAGACGATCACAGGCGTAAACTTCGAGCTCACGCCTCTGAACGCCTGGGTGGAAGGGACGACCGTCCTACCCGACGGTTCCCCCCTCGCTTCGGTGGTCATTCGCGCCGGTGAGAATCAAACCAACTCGGACGCGTCCGGCCAGTTCCAACTCGGACTCTCCCCGGGCACGTATTCATTGATCGCCGAAAAGACGGGATACATTTCTCCCAACCCCATCGAGCTCACCCTCGGTCCGGGGCAAACTGTCTCCGGTCTTCAGTTCGTCCTCACGCCGAATGCCTCCACCCTCTCCGGCCACGTACGAAGCTCCGGGCAGCCCGTCGTGGGCGCAACGATTACGGTGTACTCGGGCGGCACCCCCATCGTTCAGGCGCAAACGAACGACCAGGGTGTGTACGCCACCAGCGTGGCTCCAGGGTCCTACGTCCTGAAATGCTCCAAGACGAACTTCAGCGCGTCGCCGGAAAGCTTGGTGGTGGACATTGGGCCGGGGCAAACGCGAACGGACCTGGATTTCGCTCTCTCTCCCCTCCAGGCTACGGTGACGGGCAAGGTCGTCTCCCAGGGTAGCCCGATCCGGTCGGCCGTGGTACAGGCGCAGGCATCCGAGGACCCAAGCAAGGTCTTCAGTACCCAAAGCGGCGCGGACGGTTCTTTCATCTTCCGCCTCCCCCCGAACTTCTCTTACAATTTGAGGGCGGAGAAATCTGGCTACCTCCCGGCGGAGGTACAGACACCCGTGTTGCAGGCCGGGTCCAGTCAGAATTTCGATCTCGAGCTGACTCCGCAACAAAGCCTGGTGTTCGGCACCGTGACGGACACCGCCGGCTCGGACCTCCCCGACGCGCTCGTCCGAGTTTCGAATTCTGTCCGAGAATACTCAACCACCACCGACGGTCAGGGCCGTTTCTCCGTAGGTGTGCTCGCGGGCACCTACAGCCTGAATGTGAGCAAGAGCGGCTACCTACCCCATGCTCGGTCCATCGACGTCGCAGTCGGGGACACCTTCGGCCCGGTTCCGGTCGAGCTAGTGCCCAATTTCGGCACCTTCGACGTCCTAGTGACCGATCGGGAGAACGGAGTGCCGATCCCGGCCGCACTTGTGCGCGCCACGGAGGCCGCTACGGGAGCCGGAGCATCCGCGTTTTCGGCACAGGACGGCACCTGCACGCTCTCCGGCCTTCCGCCGGGCGTCTACACAATCTCCACCGATGTGCAAGGCTACGCCAGGGAGGAAAAGACGGGCGTTGTGCTACCCGGCGGAGCGGTCGTCCACATCGATTTACAACTGCGGCGACTCTCCGGAGCCATCGCGGGCATCTGTCGCATCGGTGCCGATCCAGCCAGCGCGGTCACCGTAGTTGCCACGGACACAGTGGGCTCCTCATTCACCACCGCAACCGGGGCCGACGGACGCTACCGAATCGAGGGGCTGCACCCGGGCAAATACACGGTGCGGGCCAGTCTACGTGGCTACCGCTCGGACGGAGACAAAGTGGTCACTGTGGGCGATCGGGCCACCACTCAGGCGGACTTCACCCTCACAGCCAACAACGCATCCGTTGCAGGTCGAGCTCTTGACTCGGCAGGCTCCCCATTGGCCGGTGTTGTGGTCACCGCTGTGGGCCAAGGCGGAAATGCCGCCGCAGACACGACCATCAGCGACGGCAGCTACGCCCTCTCCTCGCTCGCGCCCGATACGTACACCATTCGGGCGAGCCTCGCGGGGTACACCCCGTCGCCGCCGGAAACCACGGTCACCGTCGGGGCTGGCGAGGCCCGCCAGCTCGATTTCCAGTTGCAACGGAACCAATTGAGGATCTCCGGGAAAGTTGTAGATCAGTTGGGGCGTGGGCTGTCGCAGGTCGTCGTACAGGCCTCGGACGGACAGAACAACTGGAGCCAGGTGACGGACGGGCAGGGCAACTTCACTCTGGACGGCATTGCGCCGCGCTCCACCGTGCGTCTGAGCACCGTCATCAGCCGGCAGGGCTACGACAACGCCGACACCACCCTCCAAATCGGCGACCAATCGATCGGCTCCCTCACGTTGACCGCCGTGGTTCACCGCGCATCCATCCTTGGAAACGTCGGACTCCCGGGGGCGAAGGTGCAGGCGGTGAGCAACAATGGCGACATTGCCAGTACCTTCAGCGGCTCGGACGGCACTTATCAGCTGGCCAATCTCTACACCGGTGCCTACACGGTCACCTGCTCCAAGAGCGGCTACGTGGCCACACCCGCGCAACGTGCCGTCAATCTCACAGATCCGGAGGGGCAAGTCGCTGGCGTGGACTTCCAGCTTCAGCAGATCCAGGTTTCCGTGTCGGGGAGAGTCACGAGCGCCGGTACTGGACTTCCGATCGCGGGGGCAACGGTGAAAGCGGTGTGGTCCAGTGAGTCGAGGGCGGCAGTGACGGCCACAGACGGGCGATTCGAATTCGTCGATCTGCCGCCAAACATCCAGGTGGCGATCGGGACCGATCTGGATCCGGGCGACTTCACCAACGCGGACACGCTCGTGCAACTGGGCGAACAGTCGCTCACGTTGCCGGATTTTCGAGTGGCAGTTCACAATTCTTCCATCCTGATCACCGTGAAAGACCCTTCAGGTCAGCCAATCACCGCAGCTCACGTACAGTTCGCCGGAATTGACTCGACCGTCATCAGCGATCAGGACGGCAAGGCGGCACTGCGTCATCTCGCCTCGGGTGAGTACACTTTCTCAGTTTTTGCAGCCGGCTACCGATCCAGCGACTCGCAGCGCGTTGCGGTGGACGAATTCGACAGCGTCTCCGTCGAAGTCGTTCTGCAACCGCTCAGATCAGCCATCTACGGTGTTGTGACCCAACGCGGCGAGCCGCTGCCCCTCGCGCTGGTGAGCCTCTTGCGGACGGACTCCTCCCTTGTGCAGTCCGACATCACCCGCGCGGACGGCGGCTACGCCTTCGAGAACCTGACGCAAGGAGACTCATTTCTGCTGACAGTGCGGAAGACGGGATTCGCCGACACCACCATCGGGCCAATCGCTGTGACGGCTCAAGGCTCCGAGGTCAATTTGGAGCTCCGCCATTTGACCAGCTCGATCTCGGGCCAGGTGATGGGACCCAACGGTCTCCCGGTGGCTGACGCGGACGTGATCATCACCTCGCTACACGGGCTCCAGGTGCAAACGAGGACCGACACGTTCGGGGATTTCTGCTCCACGCCCTTACCTGCTGGCAGCTACACGCTTACGGCGTCTGCAGACACGCTGGCTGCGCCGCCGAAAGTCGTCAATCTGGACGAATCCGGCTACGCGAGGGTCGAATTGCAGCTCCAGCGCACGGGTGCGCTCACGGGCCGGGTTGTGTCCGATTCGCGACCCGTACCCAACGCGCTCGTATCCGCAACGAGCAGCCTCACCGGAATCACGGCGTCCACCACATCCGACAGCGTCGGGAATTTCCAGATCAACGGTCTCGTCGAAGGAACCTACTACGTGACCTGCCAGGCGCCGGGGTTCGAGGCGGATCCGGCCGTTGTAGAGGTGGGCCTGGCCCGGGGCGAGACCCAGTCCGTCGAGCTGACCATGCGGCCGCTCGCACTGAGCATCGCGGGACGCGTGATGGACCAGAACTACGCCCCGCTGGCTCAAGTGGAGGTGCGGGCGGAGCGGGGGAACGTACGCGCCAGCGCCTTCACGGATCGAAACGGAGAGTACCTCATCGAGGACCTCACTCCCGGCACCTACGTAGTGGATGCCCATCTGTTCGGCTACCGCAGCGATGGGCCCGACACGGTGGAGGTTCAGCCGGGAATGTCCGCCGTGGCCGACTTCCAGCTCCGCGAGATTCTCAACCGGATCTCGGGCGTCGTAAAGGACAGCCTCACCGGTCAACCACTGGAAGGGGTCGTGGTGACCGCCCAGTCCGGTTCCGATTCCTGGGCCGACACCACCGACAAGGCCGGTCGCTACCTGCTGGAGCTGGAACCCGGCACTTTCTCCCTATTCTTCCAGAAGCAAGGCTACGTGCAGCGAGGACCATTCCTCGTCGAGCTCATCGAGGGCCAGCCCATCGAATTCTCGCTCGCCCTTGACCGCGTGTACATCCCCTCAAGAGTTACAGGCAAAGTCTTGCGCCGAGGCGTTGGCCTGCCGGACGTCCTGATCGTCCTGAATCCCCTGGTACAGCGTTTCTCGCCGGACTCTGTGTACACGGACGCA
>CAYXFI010000013.1:11578-26011 GCA_964464205.1 uncultured Cytophagia bacterium | reverse complement strand
CAGTCTCCCAATCCTGCGGATCGTAGAGCACGTGAAAACTACCCCGGTACCCCGCGCGACGGGCCAGTTTGCACAGGTTTTGCAACCTCTCTCCAGTGAGGTGGCCATGAGAGTTAGAACCTTGTGTGTCGTGCTGGCGGCGGCCATTGTGCTCCCCGCTGAGTCTCTCTCCCAGGAAGCTCGGCTGCTGGGAATACACGTCGGCTACCGCAATCCGAAGGCGACCCAATCCGGAATGTTCGTGGGAGCTTCGTACGGCTTCTTCGCGGACGAGACTGTGGATCTTTCCGCCGGAGTCGACTATTTCCGAAGAAGCTACAGCGAACTGACCGAGGTGGCGAAAGAAAACTTCCCCAGCGGGGTTGAGGAGGTGACCGTCCGGAAAACTCTTGACTACCGAACCACGATCCTTCCCCTCTATGGAACGGTGACGATCCGGATCCCGCTCGACTACTCGAAGTGGCTCTACCTCCGCGGGGGCGTTGGGTACACGTTCCTGTTCAATCACGAACGAAACTACGAAGACAACGTGGAAGCCAAACGCACCTACCACGGCATGAGCTGGCGCTTCGGCTTCGGACTGATGCTGCGGCTGGGTAGTCGTTCCGTTCTCGAGGTGGGCGTTCTGTACCACAGCGCGGAGGTGAGTAGAGAGAAAAAGGAAAGCCCCCAGGGATTGCCCGTTTGGAAGTCGGTGGATCTATCCGGCATCGCGGTGAGCGCCGGTGTGAAGCTGGAACTGTACTGAGCTGCACGGTCCCATGTCCCCATACCAACCCACAACCTTCGGCCTGGGAGCGAGATTCACACCCGCCATCAAGATCATCCTGATATCCAACGTCGCCGTCTACCTCCTTCAGCACTTGGTGGGCCGAGCCCTGTTGGTGACCTTCGGGCTAGTTCCCGCTCTTGTGCTCACTCGCTTCACTGTGTGGCAGCTCGTCACGTACATGTTCCTCCACGGCGGTCTGTTTCACCTGCTCTTCAACATGTTCGCCCTCTGGATGTTCGGCAGCGAAGTGGAGGCTGAACTCGGCACTCGCCGTTTCATCCGGTTCTACTTCCTGACGGGCATCGGCGGAGCGATCTTCTACATCGCTTTCAGATCCCACAGCCTTGTGCCCGTGATCGGCGCTTCCGCAGCAGTGTACGGCGTGCTGGTGGCCTTTGCGGTGATGTTCCCCTACCGCATCGTCACGCTGCTCCTCTTCCTGGTCTTCCCGGTCAATCTGAGGGCGTGGCAATTGGCCGCCATCTTCGTCGGCATCAGTTTGCTCCTCGGGATCACAGGCACCTCCGACGGAGTGGCTCACCTGGCTCACCTCGGCGGGGCACTGGTCGGTTACCTCTATCTGAGAGGCAGTCATCATTTGGAGCGATTCAACTGGCAGATTGAGCAATATCGGGCCCGCCGGCGGGCCGAGGCTCAGCGCAAGCGCGAGCTCGAGGAGGAAGAGCTGCGCCGGCAGGTGGACGCCATTCTCGATCGAATCAACGAGGTCGGCTACGAGAATCTGACTGAACGCGAAAAGCGGATCCTGAAAGAGGCCAGCAGGCTCCTGGCAGAGAGGGAAAGGTCGTGACCACCCAGGGCTCGATCCGCTGTGAGACGGGTAACGGAGCGTTCGAGTAGCATGCGAGCGGACTGGCTGCGACATCACAGGCGCCGAACCAAGAAGCCTCGGGCGAAGCGGGGCTCCGGCGCCCGCGTCTCCGTTCCCCAATGGGCAAGCCTGGGTCTGACGATCGGCTTGCTTTTTTTGTGCGCGAGCGTCCCTGCAACTGGACAGGTGAGGGTGCGCACGGCTGGCCAGCCCGGCGAACGTACGTTGCGGACGGCTCGCTTTGACGGCGCCCTCTACATTTCTGCGGAGGAGCTGGCAGAAGTGCTCGGAGCCAGGGTTTTCACATCGAGCAAGGCTCCGAAAGTGGTGCTGACCCTTGACGGATCGGAAATCACGCTGACCGCCTGGAATCCTTTCGTTGTGATCGAAGGGGACGCGTTCCAACTCCTCGGTGAGGTCGCTTTGCGGGGCGATGAACTCTGGGTGCCCGCAGATCAGTTCCTCGCGCTCCTCGCCAGACGCTTCCCCAACCGGATCCGCTACCGCAAGGAAGACCGCACGCTCGAGCTCCAGCCGCTGAGCCACAACCTGCTCGCCATCTCGACCGAGGACAAGGTGAACGGGGTCCTGGTGAGCATCCGAACCAGCCGTCCTTTCGCGGAGAAGCACGTATCCACACGTTTCAGTCACGGCTGGCTGTACATCGACATCTACGGTGGCAAGATCGATTCTTCGCGATTGAAGATCACGAATCGCTCGAAGCTGGTGCGGAAAATCGTTCCCCTCCAGCTGGGTGAAACCGCCCAGATTTCGCTGCGACTTCGGCAGGAAGTGGGCCAGCGCAAGGTGTACGTCCGCGAGGACCCGCCTTCCATCCTGGTTTCGCTTCGCACTAGCGAGGCCATCTCGGCCGACGTGCTCGAGGCCCTGCGCCGCGAGCGACGCAAGTGGGTGATCGACACTGTGGTGATCGATCCCGGACATGGTGGGCACGACCCAGGGGCGATCGGTCGAAACGGCACCTACGAGAAGAATGTGACCCTGGCAATCGCCAAGCGCCTGAAATACTACCTCGAGCGCGACGTGGGAGTGAAGGTGTACCTCACGCGAAACGGCGACCAGTTCGTCCCTCTGAAAGATCGAACCAAGTTCGCCAACAAGATGGGGGCCAAGCTGTTCATCAGCATCCACGCGAACGCGAACCGGAGCCGACGCGTGGGAGGTGCTACCACGTACTTCCTGGGTCCCGCCAAGACCGAGGAAGCGCGCGAGGTAGCCCGTTTGGAGAATTCGGTGATCCGTTACGAAGACGATGTGCACGCTTACGAGGATCTGACGGACGAGAATTTCATCCTGGCCGCCATGGCCCAAAACGCGTTCAACCACGAAAGCCAGGACCTGGCGGCACTCATTCAGCAGAATCTGGCGCGCTACACCGGCCTGGAGGACCGAGGCGTGAAGCAGGCCGGCTACTACGTCCTGATCGGAGCCGCCATGCCCAACGTACTGGTCGAGACGGCCTTCATCTCGAACCCACGCGAGGAGCGATTGCTGCGTAGCAAGAAGTTCCAGGATAGGGTGGCTCGTGCCATCGCCGCCGGAGTGAAGGCTTTCAAGAACCGCTACGAGAAGGATTTCGCCTCTCTCGAATGAAACGATCGGGCGCACTAACCCAGGAGCCGAGTATATGAGCGCGAAGTACGAGTACAAAGAACCCGCCCCCTACAGTCCCAGTGACGAGGATCCCTTTGAATCCATGATGGCCCGCTTCAACGTTGCCGCGGAGTTGCTGGATCTCGAGCCCGGCGTGTACGAATTCCTCAAGCAGCCCGAGATGCAGATCATCGTGTCCATCCCGATCCAGATGGACGATGGTTCCGTACAGGTGTTCGAGGGCTATCGGGTGATTCACAGCAGCGTGCGAGGGCCGTCCAAGGGCGGAGTTCGTTTTGGGCCGGATGTGAACCTGAACGAGGTCAAGGCGCTCGCGGCCTGGATGACCTGGAAGTGCGCTGTCGTGAACATCCCCTTCGGCGGCGCCAAGGGCGGCGTGCGCGTCGATCCGAAGAAACTGACGAAGGTCCAGCTCGAGAAGGTGACTCGCCGCTACACGGCGGCGTTGCTAGACATCCTCGGCCCCCAACGCGATGTGCCCGCGCCCGACATGAACACCGATGAGCAAGTTATGGGCTGGATCATGGACACGTACAGCATGCACGCCCGCTACACCGAAACCGCGGTCGTGACGGGAAAACCGCTCTATTTGGGTGGCTCAGCGGGCCGGCGGGAGGCCACCGGGCGAGGCGTGATGATCACCGCGCTGCGGGCCATGGAGAAATTCGGCCTGAAGCCAGAGCAGACCTCCGTGGTTGTGCAGGGCTTCGGCAACGTGGGCTCGGTGGCTGCACAGCTCCTCTGGGAGAAGGGCTGCCGGATCGTGGGCATCAGCGACGTCACCGGCGGATACCACAACCCCAAGGGAATCGATGTGGAGCAGGCCATCCAATACGTGCGGGAACACGGGAGCCTGGAGGGCTTTCCGGGTGGCGAACCGGTGACAAACCAAGAACTACTGGAACTGCCGTGCGACGTGTTGGTGCCTGCGGCCACGGAGGACCAGATCACCAGCAAGAACGCCGGTAGAATTCAGGCCAAAATCATCGTCGAAGGAGCCAACGGTCCCACCACCGCCAAAGCCGACCCGATCCTCGAATCGCGCGGCATCTTCGTCGTTCCCGACATTCTGGCGAATGCCGGGGGCGTGACCGTCTCCTACTTCGAATGGGTCCAGAACCGGATCGGCTACTCCTGGCCACTCTCGGACGTTAATTCCCGCCTGGAACGGATCATGGTGGAAAGCTTCGACGCGGTCGCTCAGATGGCCGAGAAGTACGGCGTTTCGATGCGGCTCGGCGCCTACGTTCTGGGCATCGACCGCGTGGCAAAAACCCTCAAGTTGCGCGGAATCTACGCGTGAGGTGCCTCCGCACTCGGTCCCGTGGAGGCGTTTCATCCCCGCCTCACGGGGTTCAGCTCTGAGGCGTGTCACTGGTTTTGGAGTTGGATGATGGGCGAAAAGACGACGGTAGGTACGGAGATCAAAAGCGACATCACCCTGGAAATCGAGAAGACCGACGGCGGGGGAATCGATCTCGCCCTCGAGAGCAGTGTGGGAGCGCTGTTCGGCCCGAAGATCAAGCGGACGATCCTCGACACGCTGGCGACCCTAGGGGTGGAGCACGCGCGCGTGCACGCCAACGACCGCGGCGCCCTCGACTGGGTCATTCAGGCGCGTGTGGAAGCGGCGGTGCGCCGGCTGTGGCCGGTGGAAGGTGCGGGTGCCATCCCGGAGAAGCGGGTGCAGTGGGAACACGCCCCGAAAGACCGCCTGCGGCGAAGCCGCCTCTACCTTCCCGGAAACAACCCAGACCTGATGCTCAACGCCGGGCTGTTCGGGCCGGATGCGATCATCCTCGATCTCGAGGACTCGGTGGCCCCGTCTGAGAAAGATGCGGCCCGCGTCCTCGTGCGCAACGCGCTCAGGCAAGTGGACTTCCGCTCCTCGGAGCGCATCGTGCGCATCAACCCGCTGCGGACGGAGTTCGGAAGGGAAGACCTCGAGATGATCGTGCCAGAGGCACCGGACACGCTGCTTGTGCCCAAATGTGAGAGGGGCCAGGATGTGCAGGAAGTGGCGCAACTGCTCGACGAACTGGAGGAGAAATACGCTGTGCCCTGGCGTATTCACCTCATGCCCTTGATCGAGAGCGCGAAGGGGGTTTGGCACGCCTACGAGATCGCTTCGGCCAGCGACCGAGTGGTGGCGCTCGCATTCGGGGCGGAGGACTTCACCGCCGACATCGGGGCAGAGCGAACCACCGAGGGGCGCGAGAGCTTCGTCGCGCGGAGCTTGATCGTACTCGGCGCCAAAGCCGCCGGGGTACAGGCCATCGACACGGTCTTCTCGGACGTGCAAGACGTGGAAGGGCTTGTACGCAGCACCGAAGAGAGCGCCGCTCTCGGCTTCGACGGGAAGGGAGTGATCCACCCGCTTCAGATCGAGCCCATTCACAAAGTGTTCGCACCTACTCCCGAACAGATCGAGCGCGCCAAACAGATCGTGGCTGCTCTGGAGGAGGCTGAGAAGCGCGGCGCGGGGGTGGCCACCCTGGGCACGAAAATGATCGACGCGCCCGTGGCAGCTCGCGCCCGCAGGATCCTGCGTTTGGCCGAAGAAATGGGCCTGCTGGAGGAGGACCAGAAGTCATGAGAATGATCGAAAACGCGGTTGGGAGACTGATTCCGGAGGAAATTGAGGGACGGAAGCTGCGTCCTTTCATGGGAGCCCGCGCCGACAAAGGCGGGGGTAGAAAGGCGTCGCCGCCCATCCCGGCTGCGTCGAACTACCAAAACAAACTGCTGCGCTCGCTGGACGAGGCCATCGACGCCTGCGACATCCGGGACGGGATGACCATTTCCTTCCATCACCATCTCCGGGACGGTGACTACGTGGTCAACATGGTTTTGGAGCGGCTCGCCGCGCGGGGGCTCCGCGATCTGGTGCTCGCGCCGTCCGCCCTTTTCCCCTGCCACGAGCCACTGGTGCAGTACATCGAGCAAGGGGTGATCGACCACATCGAGGGCTCGATGAACGGGCCAGTGGGCCGGGCTTGCTCGCTGGGCAAGATGAAGCACGTGTGCATCCTCCGGTCCCACGGGGGGCGCTACCGGGCCATTCAGGACGGCGATTTGCACATCGACGTCGCTTTCATTGCGGCCCCCTGTGCCGACCCCCACGGCAATGCCAACGGTGTGTACGGCAAATCCGCGTGCGGTCCGCTGGGCTTCGCTCTGGCCGACTCGCTGTACGCAGACAAAGTGGTGGTGATCACCGACAACCTGGTGCCCTTCCCCTGCTACCCCTGGAGCATCGAAGGCGGCAACGTGGACTACGTGGTACAGGTCGATTCCATCGGCGATCCGACGCGGATCGTCTCCGGGACTACTCAGATCACCCGCAGTCCCACCCGTCTCCTCATCGCGCGCTACGCCGCGCAGTTGGTGTACGAGAGCGGCATCATGCACGAGGGAGATTTCTCGTTCCAGGCGGGCGCGGGGGGCATATCGCTTGCGTTCATTCAGTTCCTCGCCGAATACATGGAAAAAGACGGCATCGTTGCCCCCTTTGCCCGGGGCGGCTCCACCAAGTACCTGGTGGACATGCTGAGGAAGGGCCTCGTGAAGTACATCCTCGACGGCCAGAGTTTCGACCTGGTCGGGGTCGAGTCCCTGCGCGACGATCCCCGGCACATCGAAACCAACCCGTTCGTCTCCTACAACTACCACACGAAGGGCTGCTTCGCTTCGATGGTCAAGGTGGCGGTATTGGGCGCCACCGAGGTGGACCTCGACTTCAACGTGAACGTGAACACCCACTCGGACGGGTGGCTGCTACACGGTATCGGCGGCTTCACCGACGCGGCCGACGCGCACATCACGATCATCACCGCCCCACTGGTTCGTAGCCGCCTTCCCATCATCGTGGAGCGCGTGACCACCGTCACCGCACCGGGCGAGATGATCGACGTCGTGGTCACTGAACGCGGCATCGCGATCAATCCCAGAAGGGAGGACCTTCTGGACAGCCTCAAAAACAGCAAGCTGCCCATCGTGCCCATTCAGGAGCTGTACCGGATGGCCCGCGACCTCACGGGCGAACCGGAGAAACCCACCTTCACCGATCGCATCGTCGCACTCATCGAGTTCCGCGACGGTACCGTGATCGACGTGGTACGCCAGCTCGTGCCAAAGGAATCGTGACGATCATCCCGGCCGGGCGCGTACCTCCCGTACGCGCCCCCCTCCCTCTCATCAGACAACCGAAACAACGCCCGGGCCCAGTCTCAGCAACCTGAGGGCCGGCTCCCTCGCGGGGCAGGCTGCCCTCGGACCCATGGGATTTCCCCACCCCCGAGAGCGAGTGCCACGCCGAAAGCAGGTACATTCCGTTTGACTATTAGCTCCGAGAGGGGTATATTCCCACGTTTCCCTGGAAGCAAGTGAAAACTCAACAGCTTATGCGTACTTTTTCGCCCCTCTGAAGAAGCTGAGTTCGCAAGGAGTGTCCAACATGCAAAGGCGGCTTTTGTACAGAACCCTGATCGTCGTGGCGGTGATCTTCATTGCCCTGGTCCAGCTTTACCCCACGTTCCGCGTGAGCAGCCTGCAGAAGAAGCTGGACCAGCGTCTGGAGGAGCTGTCGCAGATCACGGGGGTGACGACGGAAGATCTTCGAAGTGCTCTGGGCACCGGAGAACTGGAGGGCATGGTCCGCCGGATTCTCTCCGACAGCACCGCCCTTCTGGATCGGGCAACCCCGCTGGTCCGTGAGGTCATCCAGCTCCACGAAACGATCGGCAACTACCAGGCGAAAGCCATCAAGAAGGGCCTCGATCTGCAGGGCGGCACCTACCTCGTGTACGAAGTGGACCTGCCGAAGCTACTGGAACAACTGGCGCGCAACAAAGACGACCGCTTTGAGCAGATCGTCCAGGCAGCGATGACGGAGGCCCAGGCCACGGGCGGGGATTTCTTCGACGTCCTGCGCAAACACTTCGAGCAGAACAACCTACGTCTCAGCCGCTACTTCGGCAAAATCGGGGAATCGGACGACAAGATCATCACTGACTTGCGGCGGGAAGCCGAAGACGCCATCGATCGGACCCTTGAAAAGCTCCGCTACCGCATCGACCAGTTCGGCGTTTCGGAACCTTCGATCCACAAACAGGGCGGCCACCGGATTGTGGTCGAGCTGGCGGGCGTGCAAGACGTGGAACGGGCCAAGAAGATCATCGGAACCACGGCTCTGCTGGAATTCAAGCTGGAAAAGGATCCCGAGGTGGTCCAGGCCACCATCGAAGCGGTCGACCGCGTGCTGCGGCGCATCCGTACCGGGCAGGCGGATACCACGGAGGTTGCCAAAGTTGACACGGCAAAACCCGACACGACCGTCCGCAGGGCTGAGGAAACGGAGATCGATGTTGCGGAACTGTTCGGGCAGAAAGGACGCCAGGCCGGCGTCGACACGGGCGAGGTGCTGGTGGACCAGCAAACCTTCCAGGAAGCCCCCTTCTCCTCGCTGTTGCGTCAGCTGCCCGGCGTAACCAGCGAGATCGCCGTGCCGGTGCAGAACGTGAAGGCGGTGGATCGCATCCTCAAGCTACCGGAAGTGCAGGCGGCCATCCCCCGGGACGCGGAATTCCTGTGGTCGGCCAAGCCCATCCATTTGGGCGACAACGAATACTACCTGCTCTACCTGGTGGACAAGAATCCGCAACTCGTCGGGAAATACATCTCGCAGGCGACTGTGCGAGTAGGTGCGAGTCAAACGAGTCTCCGCGGCAATGAACCCAAAGTGATTCTCACCCTGAATTCTCAGGGTGCTCGTATTTTCGCTCGAGTGACCGGCGCCAATGTCGGCAAGAAGCTGGCCATTGTGCTCGACGATCGAGTGGCATCCGCCCCGGTGATCCGAGAGAGGATTCCCTCGGGAAACGCTCAGATTGATGGCATGGACAGCATGGAGGAAGCCAAGGACCTCGCACTGGTTCTGCGCACGGGCGCGCTTCCGGCTCCCGTACAGGTGATCGAAGAGCGCACCGTGGGGCCATCGCTCGGCCAGGACTCCATCGACCGGGGTGAAAAGGCCGCCATCATCGGCGCCATCCTGGTCGTCGTTTTCATGGTGTTCTACTACCGGGTCGCGGGGATCATTGCTGACTTCGCCCTCGCTCTCAATATCATCCTGATCATAGCGGCACTGGCGGCCTTCCGCGCCACCCTCACACTTCCCGGCATTGCCGGAATCACCCTGACCATCGGTATGGCCGTGGACGCCAACGTGCTGATTTTCGAGCGCATCCGGGAGGAGTTGCGCACCGGCAAGACGGTCAGGGCCGCCGTGGATGCAGGCTTCTCCCGCGCGTTCGTCACCATTCTGGACGCCAACGTGACCACGCTCCTCACTGCACTGGTCCTGTACCAGTTCGGGACGGGGCCGATCCGTGGCTTCGCCGTCACCCTGTCCATTGGTTTGATCGCAAACATGTTCACTGCGGTCTACGTCTCCCGCGTGATCTTCGACCACATGCTGGAGCGAAAACCCGTCACCGCTACCCTGAGCATCTGAGATCGCTACGGAAAAGGAGCGGAGTCGAGAATGCAATTCTTCCGTGAACCAAACATCAACTTCGTGGGCTCGAGGAAGCTTGCCTACGCCTTCTCTTCTGCACTTATTCTCATCGGCATCGCATCGCTGGTCCTCCACGGGGGACCGAATTACAGTATCGATTTCCTCGGGGGGACAGAGATTCAGCTTCGCTTCGAGAACCCCGTTGAAATCGCCCAGGTACGCAGTGCACTGGCTCAGATAGGACTCGGCCAGGCCGAAATCAAGCACTTCGGCGCATCCAACGAGGTGCTCGTCCGTGTGGAACGACAGACCGGTAACCCTCAGCTCGTGGGACAGGTCACCTCGGCGCTGAAGGAGCAGTTGCCTGACAATCCAGCCGAAGTTCGGCGCGTGGAAAGAGTGGGACCGAAGATCGGGAGCGAGCTGCGCCGTGCCGCCATCTACGCCGTCTTCTTTTCGCTCGGTCTGATACTGATTTACATTTCCTGGCGATTCGAGTTCAAATTTGCCGTCGGCGCGGTTGTGGCGCTGTTTCACGATGTCCTCATCACCCTTGGTATTTTCTCCATCCTGAACCAAGAGATCTCGCTCGCGGTGGTCGCGGCATTCCTCACCTTGGTCGGCTACTCGCTGAACGACACCATCGTGGTCTACGACCGGATCCGAGAGAACCTGCGCATTTTCCGGCGGGAGACCTACGAGAACGTGATCAACAAAAGCATCAATCAGGTGCTCTCACGGACGGTGGTCACCTCACTCACCACGTTCACCGTGGTTCTCATGCTCTTCCTCATCGGCGGCGAGGTCATTCGCGGCTTTAGTCTGGCCCTTCTCATTGGCGTGATCGTGGGAACGTACTCCTCCGTCTACGTAGCCAGCCCGGTGGTAATCGAAATGCAGCACTGGTCGGAGGCCCGAAAGTCAGCCCAACGAAGACGCAGGTGAGACCGGACTCCTCGAGGGAGCCATGCAAATCTCTGAAAGCACACACGATGGTGTTGTGGTGATCCATTTGTCCGGCGATGTGCTCGGCGGTCCCGAAGCGCAAGCGATCAACGACCACCTGCGCCGGGAAGTTCAGGCGGGGAATCGGAAACTCGTCCTCGACGTCTCGGGTGTTGGTCTTGTGAACAGCTCCGGGCTGGGATTGCTCATCGCCGGTCTCACCGTGGTACGCAACGCGGGCGGCGATCTGAGGTTGGCCGCGCCTTCTTCCAAACTCCTGAAGTTGCTGGAGGTCACCAAGCTCTCCCAAGTATTCTCCATCTACCCGGACGTACAGCAAGCCGTCCAGAGTTTTCAAACCGTCTGAAAGCGCGCGGAAGATTTGGACTCCGGGAGCCCTTTTCGCGCCCGGAGTCTTTTGTGTCCACAGAACCCGAGGAAGTGAGGAATGCCGGTCACGGTGATCATCGGTGCGCAGTGGGGGGACGAAGGGAAGGGGAAGATCATCGACCTCCTCAGCGAGCGCTGCGAGGTTGTGGCCCGCTACCAGGGTGGCGCCAACGCGGGGCACACCGTGGTGGTCGAAGGGCAGCAGTTCATCCTGCACCTGATCCCTTCCGGCATTCTGCACCCCGACACCGTCTGCGTGATCGGCAATGGCGTGGTGGTGGACCCCTGGGCGTTGGTCCAGGAACTCGATCAGCTCGCCGAGTTCGGCATAGGCGTCGACGGGCGCCTGCTCATCAGCCACCAGGCTCACCTCGTCCTGCCCTACCACCGGGAGATCGACCGGTTCCAGGAGACTGTGGCTGAAGAACGGATCGGCACCACGGGCCGCGGCATCGGTCCCGCCTACGTGGACAAGTACGCTCGCTGCGGCGTTCGGGTGCAGGACTTGCTCCACCCCGACTCGCTGCGTGAGAAAGTGCGCCGCCTGACGGAGGCCAAGAACAAGCTCATCGTCCATCTGTACGGAGAACGCCCCCTCGAATCGGACCAGGTGCTCGAACAACTGATGTCCGTGCGCGAGCGGATCACACCCTTCATCACCGACACCTCTGCTTACCTGGCCGAGGCCATCAATGCGGGGAAGTCCGTTTTGGCCGAGGGCGCTCAAGGGACCCTGCTGGATGTGGATTTCGGGACGTACCCCTACGTCACTTCGTCTAACCCGATCAGCGGGGGCGCCTGCGTCGGCCTGGGCATTGGGCCCACCCAAATTGACCGCGTGCTGGGGGTGGCGAAGGCGTACGTCACCCGCGTCGGCAACGGACCCCTGCCCACTGAACTCAGTGGCGACCTCGGCAAGGCGCTCCGTGAGTGGGGAAGCGAGTACGGCGCAACAACGGGCCGACCCCGTCGGTGCGGGTGGTTCGATGCTGTGGCCACTCGCTACGCCGTCCGGGTCAACGGCCTCGACGGCCTGCTCATCACCAAGCTGGACGTCCTCGACAATCTGGACCGCATCCGCATCTGCGTGGCCTACGAAATCAACGGGGAGCGCACCGATCGCTTCCCGGGCGACTGTGCTCTCCTCGCGGAAGCTCGGCCGGTTTACCAGGAATTCGCCGGCTGGAAACGAAGCACGCGCGAAGCAAACCGGTGGGAAGATCTGCCGAGAGAAGCCCAGGCGTACGTACGGACCCTCGAAGAGTTGATCGAGAAACCGGTAGTACTGCTTTCAGTCGGTTCCGAACGGGGGCGTACCATCGTGCTTCGCGAGGACCTTCTGCCGTGAATTCCACGGAGAGCGACAAGGAGAAACCAACGGGGATTGGCCATGATCGTGACGACCACGCCGAACATCGAAGGCAAACGGATTCTTCGCTACCTGGGTATCGTGACTGGCGAGGCCATCATGGGCGCAAATATCGTGCGTGACATTTTCGCCAGCATCACGGATATTGTGGGAGGGCGCTCCGGGGCCTACGAGGCCAAGCTGAGTGACGCTCGTCGGATCTCGCTGGAAGAAATGGTCGAGAACGCCCGGCGCCTGGGGGCGAACGCCGTGGTAGGCGTGGACCTCGACTACGAAGTGGTGCGAGAGGGCATGCTGATGGTCACCGCGTCCGGAACGGCAGTTGTGACCGAGTAGGGTTTCCCGCTTTCCGAGGGCGCCCTTCGGGCCGCATCTCCGCCACGGCCATCGCGCGCCGCTTGTGATACTTCGAACTACACAATGAAACCAGAGACGACTAACCTGCTCGCTCGCTCCGGACACGGTCTCCGTTTCCCCCTGGTTGACTGCAACGTTTGTGTCGGACCGTGGCCGTTTCGCCCCCTGCGACGCAGTCAACCCGGACGTTTGTGCTCCCATCTGGCCCACCTCGGCGTCGACCGGGTCGTCGCCACGTCCAACGCCTCCGTGTTCTTCCTGAACCCGGCCGACGGGGATCGGCTGATTCTGCGGCGCCCTCCGGCCCTGGCGGAACGACTTGCCCCCGTGGCTACCATCAATCCCTCGCTGCCCCAATGGGAAGCGGACCTCGAGCGGGCCCTCGAGCGCGGAGCCCGGGGGATACGTCTTCTCCCCCGTTACCACGCCTACGAGCTCAAGGCGGAGTACGTGCGGGACCTCGTGGCCCTGGCCGCACAGCACAGGCTGCCTCTCGTGCTGCCGCTGCGTCTGGAAGACGAGCGCCACCAGCACCCTCTTTGCATCGTCACGCCACTCCAGGTCGAGGATATCCTCCGCTGGTACGACAGCTTGCCGACCCGACCCGCGCTGCTGCTTCAGAATGGACGGTTCTCCGAATGGAAGACCGTCGGCAGCCAGATCGGAGATGGGGAGCCGGTGTACCTGGACCTGTCGTTCGTCAACGGGCCGGACGGAGCGATTGAGGAACTGGTTGAGCTTGTTGGGCCGGAGCGCCTGCTTTTCGGCACTCGCTCGCCCTTCCAGTACGCGCTCCCGAAGATCGAGCAGCTCGCGGCCGCGCTCATCCCGGAAAGCGCCAGGGAAGCCATCGGACAGGGAAATGCGGTGAGACTGTTCTTCCGCATGTAGGTCCCCGAGGCCCCCGCGGTCGAAACGCCAACGCCCCGCAGCCACGGCAGGAGCAAAGAATTGCTGTTTGTCGATTCCCACGTCCATCTCGACGGCCTGACACCAGCGTACTGGCGCCTTGCCGACCACTACGACGTACGCAAGCTGCTGGTGTCGCATCTGGGGATGGGTGAACCGGACTTCGATTACGACCCCGGAGAAGCTCAGGTCCGTCGGTGGAACGATGACGTGCTCCGCGCGATGCGCGAGCGGCCGGGGAGAATCGAAGGATTGTGCTACGTCAACCCACGGCACGGGGAGCGCGCGACGGAGGAGCTGCGCCGCTGCTTGCACGCCGGCATGATTGGGCTCAAACTGTGGGTCAGTGTGAAGTACGACAACCCCCTCGTGGCCAAAATCCTGGATACGGCACGGCGAGCACGCGTACCCGTACTGCTGCATTCGTGGAAGAAATCCATCGGCCAGCTCGAACACGAATCCACGCCGCTGGAGGTGGCTTACGTCGCACGGCAATTCCCCGAAGTCACTTTCATCATGGCACACGCCGGCGGTGAGTGGATCTACGGCTTGCGAACGATCGCGCCCTATCCCAACGTCTGCGTCGACGTCGCCTGTTCGATCATCGACGACGGGTTCCTGGAGGAAGCCGTTGCGCGGCTAGGCTCCAGGCGCGTGCTCTGGGGCACGGACGCCCCCGCCAGCGCCCTGCCCATCGCCGTCGGCAA